>CAYHOU010000120.1:0-2899 GCA_964358195.1 uncultured Candidatus Saccharibacteria bacterium
ATCAAGACGGTGGAGGATTTGCTCTACCACTTCCCCACCCGCTATGGAGATGTGGCGGAAATGCAAACAATTGGCAGTCTGCAAAAAGGCGACTCGGTGGTCGTCTTCGGACGAATTTCAAAATTGAAAGCGAGCAAGGGATTCCGGACAAAGATTACGATGGGGACGGCTGAACTTGTAGATGACACGGGAAAGATTCAGGTTGTGTGGTTCAACCAGCCATATATCGCGAAGATGATTCCCGAAGGCGCGCTAGTGAGAGTCGAGGGAAAGGTGTCACAGCGCCGCCTCCCTCCCTCCATCCCCCCTCTTCAGAGGGGGGAACATAAGGGGGGTGCTTTGTATTTTTCAAATCCGAAAATTGAACGCGTGAATAGCGTCCCGACTGGGGTCGGCGATTCGCTATTTGGCGCGGAAGGTGAATCACACCATCTCCATCCGGTATATCCAGAATCCCGTGGCATCACGACCAATTGGCTTTTTCACAATATCCAGAAAATCATCGCATCGGGAGTTCTCGACTCGCTCACAGACCCAATTCCTTCCGAGATTTTGGAAAAATATCACCTCCCCGCACTTAAAACCGCGCTCATCTGGATTCACGTCCCGCAAAAAGCGGATGACGCGGTTGTGGCGCGCAAACGCTTCGCGTTTGAAGAAGTCTTTTGTATACAACTTGAAAAGCAAAAGGAGCGGAAATTATGGCAAAAAGAAACATCATTCATCATTGATAAAGGCGAGGAACATATCAAGATGTTTACCAAACGTCTTCCCTTTGCGTTTACCAACGCGCAAAACCGCGCGATAAGCGGTATCTTGGAAGATTTCCGCAAAGGCGTGCCGATGGCTCGCCTGCTTGAAGGCGATGTCGGAAGCGGGAAAACGGCAGTCGCGGCTTCTACCGCTTACGCGGTTGTTACTTCACGACCAAAAGACCAGAATTACGGCACATTACAGGTAGCGTATATGGCTCCCACCGAAATCCTCGCACGACAGCAATT
Source organism: uncultured Candidatus Saccharibacteria bacterium (assembly GCA_964358195.1). Lineage (GTDB taxonomy): Bacteria > Patescibacteriota > Minisyncoccia > Phycocordibacterales > UBA10002 > UBA10002. The sequence continues at coordinate 1,002 of CAYHOU010000120.1, forward strand.
CGAAAATTTTATCTCCTTTTTCTCACATCTTCCGATATACATTGGACTCATTACCTCATCGGGTTGCCAAAAGTTTCCTTCAAAAGTTAATCCACACGGAGCTACTGATATTTCACGCTCGCAACTCCTAAAGTGGGTGGCGAATGGCGAAATCCCGATACTTGTCGGAACACACTCGCTCATCCAGAAAACCGTGAAGTTCAAGCATCTTGCCTACGCGATTATTGATGAGCAGCACCGCTTTGGCGTAAACCAGCGCAAGGCGCTGGTGCATAAGGAAATACGGGTCCCTCATCTCCTCAGCATGACCGCCACGCCCATTCCTCGCACGCTTGCACTTACGATATATGGCAACTTAGATTTGACGGTGTTAGATGAACTTCCTCCCGGCCGAAAACCGATTATCACGGAACCAGTTGCACCAAAGGACCGCGACGCTACCTACGAGAAGATTCGCAAGGAATTACAGGCGGAACGGCAGTGCTATATCATTACACCACGCATTGATGAGCCGGACCCCGACAAGGAATTCGCGGTACAAGCTCGTTCCGCAAAAGCCGAGGCGAAGCGCCTCCAAGAAAAAGTCTTTCCAGAGTATGTTATCGGCGTAATGCACAGCAAGCTTAAAGATACGGAGAAAGAACGAGTGATGGAGGAATTCAAAGACGGTAAAATACATATTCTCGTTTCCACATCCGTGGTTGAAGTCGGCGTTAATGTCCCAAATGCCACCGTCATTATCATTGAAGGCGCGGAGCGATTCGGTCTTTCGCAGCTTCACCAACTCCGTGGGCGAGTGCTACGTAGCTCACATCAGGCATATTGTTATGTCTTTACCGAAAGCGCGGGAGCGAAGACCGTTGAACGATTACACGCGCTCAAAACAGCAAAGAATGGCTTTGAGCTTGCCGAGTACGACCTGAAGTTCCGAGGTGCGGGAGAGCTGTCCGGCTCACAGCAGTGGGGCGTCTCCGATGTTGCGATGGAAGCCCTGCAGAACCTCAAGATGGTAGAAGCCGCCCGCGCCGAAGCCAAGCGCCTTCTCGAAGAAGACGAATCACTCTCCCGCTACCCCCTTCTCCAATCACACCTCGCCTCCCGCAAAAAGGAGGAAATTCATTTTGAGTAAAGACACTACCGAATCCTAACATCCGTTTCCGAAGCAATAGTAAATCTCTTCTTCAGTGCGCTCCCGTACTTCTGCAATACACTTTCAAGTACGAAAAGGATCTTCTTGACGCTTTCTTTTTGGAGTCGGAGGTAGAGGACGCCGACATGCGATTCTGAATCCCGAAAGACGAGTGCGCCAAAGTCCCGGTCAAGAGTTACGAGAATACGCCTCTCTTTCTGCGCCTTTTTCAGAACGACAGTATCAGTTGAACCGGGTGCTTTTTCCAAAATACTTGCAACATCAAAACCGCTCTTGCGAAGCGCGAGAATGACGCGTCTCCCGATGTTTTCATCAAGCAGTAATCTGAGCTTTGCCATGAAGAGGGGCACGGCCAAGTGGATAGACGGACTCCTCTTGCACCAGTTGTGCCGCGTATTCAATAGCTGCCTGAATATCCTCCCCTGTGAGATGCGGATAGTTCAGAAGAATGTCTTTCGCGGTGAGTCCTTGCGCAAGCTGACGCAAAATAAGCTCCACGGTTATCCGTGTGCCTTTGATGACGGGCTTCCCCAGCATCACTTTTTGATTTGTCTCAATACGATTGTTCATATGTTGTATGGTACCACAAAGCAGACATAGTTTCTACTGCATTTTCCTACCGCAAATCTTTAAGAGACCGGAGCACTTTCCCTTTTCCCGAGGCGATTTCAGCGCGGCTTTTCTCCACAGTTTGCACTAACTGCTCCATATTCCATTCTCGGATGAGGTGACGCACAAACTCGCTCGT
>CAYHOU010000121.1:0-2882 GCA_964358195.1 uncultured Candidatus Saccharibacteria bacterium
GAGTTTTAGCAGTGGGATGATATGACCGAGGTGAAGCGAGGGACCTGTTGGGTCGATACCCAGGTATATGGTCTGCTGTTCTCCCCTTTTAAGCTTTTTTTCCAAGAATTCGGCACTTGGATACACCCGTTCCACCCCGCGAGCGAGGAGTTCGCGGATTTTCCCACCGTCGGCAAGGATCTTCGGCTTTTTGGTGAAAAATGACATGACACTACTGTAGCACAACCAAGAAAAACTTTTAACCGTTGACTCTTTACCGTTAACAGTCAAGGGTCAACAGTTAACAGTTGGTGTGATACCATCATTCCCATGACTCACCGCCATCACCGTCGCCATATCCTGCGAAGTATACTCCTTCTCTGTTTTTCGTTTGCGTTCCTCTCTGCGGGTCTTATGACCCTGTGGGTTTCTTCGTGGAAACTTCCTGACCTTTCGGAGTTCGGGAGCCGGAAAGTGAGCGAATCAACCAAGCTCTACGACCGCACCGGCACAGTTCTGCTTTATGACCTCCACAAGGGCGCGAGACGGACGGTGGTTCCCTACAACGACATTTCCCGCAACGTAAAAAACGCGACGGTGGCGATTGAAGACAGCGAGTTCTGGCAACACAGCGGCATCCGGATTACGGCAATCTTCCGCGCGGTGCTCACCAACCTGTTTCAAGGGAACCTGCTCGGCGGACAAGGAGGGTCAACTATCACCCAGCAGGTGGTGAAAAACTCGCTCCTCACGAACGAAAAAAAGATTTCCAGAAAATTCAAGGAGTGGATTCTCGCCCTCCGTCTTGAGAAAACGCTTGATAAGGAAACGATTCTTTCGCTCTATTTGAACGAAATCCCTTTTGGAGGTACCGTCTACGGCATTGAAGAAGCGGCGCACACATTTCTTGGTAAAAGCTCGCGCGACCTTTCCATCGCGGAAGCCGCGTATCTCGCCTCGCTTCCGAACGCACCGACATATTATTCACCGTACGGCGACCACCGCGACAAGCTTGAGGAGCGTAAAAACTTGGTTTTGCGGCGGATGAAAGAAGTCGGTTTTATTACGGAGGATGAATACGCTACGGCAAAAAAGGAGGTTATCTGCGCTCCCTCTTCAGTCGTTTTAAAATCTCCTTCCTCCACGGGGGCGCCCGCCCCCTTTGCGGGTCACTCGTCTCTGCCTTGTACCGCAACATTCAAGCCGAATAGCGAGAGCGGTATTCTCGCTCCACATTTTGTTATGTTCATCCGCCAGTATCTTGAGGCGAGATATGGACGCGAAGCGCTTGAACAGGAAGGCTTTAAAGTGGTGACGACGCTTGACTATGACCTACAAAAAATCGCGGAGGACACTGTCAAAAAATATGCTTTCCTGAACAAGGAAAAGTTCGACGCCGAGAACGCCTCCCTTGTCGCGCTTGACCCGGACACCGGGCATATTCTCGCCATGGTGGGTTCCCGCGACTACTTTGACAAGGAGATAGACGGAAACTTCAACGCGACAATAGCCTACCGGCAACCCGGCTCCGCGTTCAAACCGTTTGTGTACGCCGAAGCGCTAAAGAAGGGGTACACGCCAGAAACCGTGGTATTTGACGTGCCGACCGAATTTTCCACAGAATGCAACCCTGACGGGACGCCCATCCTTCCGGAGAATGCGGATAAGTGTTACAAACCAGAAAATTACGACGAGAAATACCGAGGTCCAATAACACTGCGTGATGCGCTCGCGCAGTCGGTGAACATCCCGGCTATTCAAGTACTGTATCTTGCCGGTCTTAAAAACTCTCTTCGTCTTGCCAAGGATATGGGGATCACCACCCTCGCGGATACCGACCGCTACGGCCTCACGCTCGTTCTTGGCGGGGGTGAAGTGAAGCTTCTTGACCTCACCTCGGCATACGGCGTTTTTGCCGCGGAAGGGACGCGAAGGGAACCGACAGGGATTCTCCGTATTGAAACTAGGGAAGGGGCAATCGTTGCAGGATGGAAAGACACCTCCGAACAGGTGCTTGAGCCGGAAATAGCCCGGAAAATCAGTGATATGCTGTCTGACAATAAAGCCCGCGCCCGCGCCTTCGGTGTCGCCTCGCCATTGTATTTCCCGAACCGAGATGTTGCCGCGAAAACCGGCACAACCAACGATTTTCGCGACGCATGGATAATCGGGTACGCGCCGAATCTCGCGGTGGGTGCCTGGGCGGGCAACAACGACAACCGACAAATGCACAAGGTAGCGGCCTACATCGTCGCTCCGATGTGGAACGAGTTTATGAATGAAGCGCTGAAGCGCATCCCCACCGAATCTTTCCGAAAACCCGCCGAAACGGACATCTCCTCCCTTCCTCCGGTACTCCGAGGTATCTGGCAGGGGAACAAAACCTACTTCGTTGATAAAATTTCCGGGAAGCTCGCCACCGAGTTTACCCCTCCTGAATTCCGCGTGGAGCGGGCCGTGCGGGAAATACACTCAATCCTGTATTGGATTGACAAGAATAATCCAACCGTTCCGCGGGTAACCCCGCCGGAAACCGACCCGCAGTTTGAGCGATGGGAGTACGCGGTGCAAAAGTGGGCGGAGGAACAAAAACTTACAAATGAAGATTCTTCCGTTATCCCCGCAGAAACCGATGATATCCATCGCCCGGAGTTCGCTCCGAGTGTCTCTATTATCAATCCCGTCTCGGGTTCCCTTGTGAGTAGAAGTGAACGGACAATTCTAGAGGCGGAGATTTCATCCCGCTTCCCCGTTTCTCAAGTGCACTTTTTCATCAATAATCTCTTTCTCGGCTCAAGCACAAAAGTTCCGTGGCGTGTTTCTTTTTCCCCTTCTGATGCGGAAACGATACTTGACGCGGACAATGAACTCACTGTGGTGGCATACGATGTGTTTCAAAACAA
>CAYHOU010000122.1:0-2874 GCA_964358195.1 uncultured Candidatus Saccharibacteria bacterium
GTCTGAAGCTTTTCGCCATCGCGACTATGGCTATTGACCACATCGGTATGCTGTTTTTCCCCGAGCAACTTCTTCTTCGGGTCATCGGACGGCTTTCGTTCCCTCTCTTCGCCTTTCTTGTCGCCGAGGGATTTTTGAAAACAAGCGACGCGCGGAAATACCTTTTCCGCCTGCTCACGTTTGCCGTTATTTCACAGCTTCCCTATATGCTGTTTATACAAGCGGCGGGAGTTCTGTACATCAGGTTGAACATTTTCTTCACATTGGCAGTGGGACTTTTCGCATTCATACTACTGAAACGCTTTTCGCTTTGGCTTTCAATTCCGAGTCTCGTGGGTATGCTACTCGTATCGTACTATCTCCCGTTTGATTATGGTCCGTATGGAGTGCTTCTCATACTCGCGAGCGGACTGCTTCTCTCATTTCGCTCCGTCGGTTCGTTTTCGCTTTTTTTACTTCATCTTACCGAAACACTTCTGTCCTCTTTTACCGGTTTGCTTTCCATACAACTTTTCGCCACGATGAGCGTGCCGATACTTATGCGGTATAACGGCGAGTATGGCCGGCCGTTGCCCCGCCGGCTCCTCTATTGGTTCTATCCCGCCCATCTTTTGCTCTTGTGGCTTATATGGCTTGGTATCCGGTAATAACAGTCTTTCTTGATTTAGCTTTAGTATGCGACCGCATACTAAAGCTAAATGGTTAAGAAGCATACTGAACAGGAGAATTGAGTATCCCAGTCTACGACTACTGCGCCACACCGAGGTTGTCGCAACCGCCACAGAGGGATATACTCCCCGTATGTTGCGGAAAAAGGAACCGTGCAAAGAGTGCGAGCCGGCGCAAGTGAATCATCTTATTATCAGGGTCTCCTCCTATATGGGGCTTTTCATCAAGCCGATGCTGAAACCGCTTGATTATCTGACGCGGGTGATACTCCCTCCCCGTTCGTTCTCGTGGTTCAATCTCGTCGCGCCGAAAGTCCTCCGCACACTCGCGTTTTTCCGCGTCGGAAAAATTGAAACGGAAGCCCGCAAAGATGACAGCGACCGGACACGGTGTTTTTGGGAGGAAGCAAAGAGGCGCGGTATTCATATGGTGATGTACCGATGCGGTCCCATCAAGGATTTGTTTATCGCGAAATACAAGGGCCGGACGATTTGCTTTGACGGACTTCCCCGTCCCGTCGGCCCCGAAGCCGAGTCACTGTATTGGATGGATAACAAACCGCTAATGCGCGAACGTTTTAGGGAGCACGGTATCCCCGTCGCGAATGGCTTCGCCGCGTTTAGAGAACGTCGCGCGATGGCTGTCTTCCACTCGCTTCAGAAGCCGGTCATCGTAAAACCCTATAGCGGCTCGCGGAGCCGGCACACGACTGTTCATTTGGATACCGAGGAAGAATTTCTTCGCGCGTTTCGGAGTGCCAAGGTGCTTTCCCCGCTCGCGCTTATTGAAGAAGAACTTGAAGGATTCGTACACCGCGGAACGCTTATCGGCGGGAAACTCGTTGCCGTTATGCGCCGTGAACCCCCGCATGTTATCGGCGATGGCGTACATACGGTTCGCGAACTCGTGGCGGAGGAAAACAAACTGGAAGGGAGACGTGGAACTACGTTCCACCCTATCGTCTTGGAACAGGAGGCGGAGATGGAACTTGTGCGGCAGAAATTACATTTGGACAGCGTGCCAAAGAAGGGACAGCTTGTCACACTGAATCAGAAAGTAAGCCGGGGTCTTGGCGCGAGCACGACCGATCTTACAGATGACATACACGCAGAGAACCGCGCGCTTTTAGAAAAAATCGGAGCGCTTTTAAAAGATCCGCTTGTCGGCGTTGACTTCATTATGCAAGACGTCCGCGTGCCGTGGCGGGAGCAGAAACGCGCCGGTGTCATTGAGTGTAATTCGCTTCCGTTTATTGATTTGCACCACTATCCGCTTCACTGCAAACCGCGCAATGTCGCCGGCGCGCTGTGGAACATTATCTTTCCCGAGAGCGTAATCGGGAAATGTAACTTGTCCCAATGTAGATGCTCCCCGGTGCTAAACGACTACAACCCACATTCCACTGTCATTCCGGCCGGAAAGTTGGTAGATGTTCTAAGAATCTCCTAGGTGAGAGAACGAAGTGTACCTGTCTTAGTGACCTCAAATATCTCAACGCAGTGCAATATGTCGAGTCTTTCAATGTCACCGAGAAGCTCCTTTGGGATTTTGATTGTGCCCACAAAAACGCTCTGTTGTACTCTGTTGAAGCCGAGACGCACCAGCACCTCACGCAACCACGCGCGTTTGTGACGCTCCTTCTCCGGCACGTCAAAAGAAACGATGACCGGACGACCGTTTGGCTTACTGGTGTAGGATGTTATGGGCATCCGCCTGGCAAGCTGTGACTCTAGGACGTCAAGCCGTAGCTTTCCTTTTGCACTGATAGAGAACATAGTGCGACCATGTGTTTGTCTCTCCGCGATAAGGCCCTGCCCCTTGAGCTTAGAGAGAAGTTTCCGGTAGTTTCGCAAGAAGTGCACTTCTGGTGAAGACGGTGCAAGGTTTTGCCGCAATCGCCCCTCTCGCAATTCTTCTTCAATTCGCCGTATTTGGGACGCTGACGCTCCATAACCGGCAACGAGTACGGCAGTGCAACAATCCACCGCCTCCACACTCATCTCTGAAAGCGTCCGCAAGATGTTCCGAGTAATATCACCTTTCATAAGTGTCTACTATGGTTCCGGCCGGAAGATAGTGGAATGAATCGTCTTTCTGCCTAATTCACACATAATTTGCCCGCTCTGCTAAAAGCTTTATTGTGGGCAGGTGGAGACTTGAACTCCCATGGATTGCTCCACCAGCTCCTAAGGCTGGCGCGTCTAG
>CAYHOU010000123.1:0-2855 GCA_964358195.1 uncultured Candidatus Saccharibacteria bacterium
AACTCCTGTCCGCACAACGGCTTAAGCGGGGGCTACAGTAGCAGAGATGGTGAAGTGTGCTACCGCTGTCCGGTTTGCAAAGGCTATTTTGCCGATAGTATCGGGAAATTGGTCTTGAAGAAAGTCTAGGAGTCACAGTGTCGCGGCATCTTCCGATAGCAAGGAAGATGTTTTTTTATTTCACCGCCTCCAGAGATAGTGTTCCATAGAAGCACTGATACGTTCGTACATGAAGCGTTCATACTCATTTTTATCGCCTCCCGTTTGTGCTTTTTTGAGCGAAGATACGACTCTTCAGACTTTTAGAACCTTCTCCACTTTCTGTAAATCAACTCCAAGTATCTTAGCCACTTCTTCACGTGTCAACGTGTTGCCCTCAATCGCGTTTGAGGTGTATGTCAATTCAACCCGATACCAATCGTCAAGATTTTTCTGGAGCGCGGGGTCAAGCGCCCCCTTCGGAAGAAGCGCCTTCTGTTCGTCTATTCGCGCAAGTAGTTGTTCGTGCACGGCTTCAGTATAACAGCAAAGGCTACCCCCCACAAACGCTTGACCGGTAAGGAGTGTCGCGCTACTGTTTTTAGTGAACATCGGTTCCAAAAACAAAACACCTCGTCTATTTCAGGACGAACAGGTAATCCGTGGAAGGGCGGTAAGACAAGATATGCTACGAGAAATACAGATAGGCCAACGAGTCGCAAAAAGCCGAATCCCTCGCAAGACGCACAACCGAGACGCAATACGAAGACTGTTCGGCCCAAAAATCACGGCCCGTGTTTGGATTGCGCGCTGGCAACGTTCCGAGCGGTCGCGATTCGCTTAGTCTGCGACAGCGACAGATAGTGTTCTTAATTCCGCAAGGCACTTTCCACAATCAGTGTGGGGGTGCCTGTTTCTTTGTACAACGCGAACATTGGGACAAAGCTACAAAAGTGTGAACAAAAAAGCCACCCCCTCTCAATCTCCCCCTCTAAAGAGGGGGAGAGGAAGAGAAGAATCACACCACCCCACAGTCCCCTCCTCAACCCCGAAGAACAGCAAAGCTGTCAACAGGGCAGGCCGAGGAGGGGAGGAAGAGAACTGGATTCCCGCCTACGCGGGGATGACAGAAAATATAGTCGCTTAGTCTACAGTCTACGACTGCAAGCTGACTACAGGTCGCTCCTTATTTTCTGTCACTTTGTTTCCGCATCGCGGACGTTGCCTTGCCCGTCCGAAGGATTAGGACCTTCGGGTCCCTTGTCGCCATTTGGGGTTTGGTTATTGGTGTTTGGTGTTTGGTTATTTTTATAGAGTGCCTGTCCGACCTTCTGAAGCTCTTGCGAGAGCGTTTCCGTTGCCGTCTTGATGATTGCCATATCCGAACCGTCCTTCACTTTTTTAAGTTCGGCAATTTTATCTTCTACGAGTTTAACCGAATCAACAGGAACTTTTTCTTTGTTATCCTTCAGTGTTTTCTCCGCCGTGTAGACGAGCTGCTCGGCAAGGTTTTTTACCTCAACGAGTTCGCGCTTCTGCGCGTCCTCCCCCGCGTGCGCCTCCGCATCCTTTTTCATCTTTTCAATCTCGTCTTTTGAGAGACTGGAACGGGCTTCAATCTTGATTGACTGCTCCTTTCCGGTTGCCTTGTCTTTCGCCTTTACGGACAAAATGCCGTTCGCGTCAATGTCAAAGGTAACCTCAACCTGCGGAACGCCGCGAGGTGCAGGAGGAAGACCATCAAGGATAAACCGTCCGAGCGATTTGTTGTCGCTCACCATCGGGCGCTCCCCCTGCACCACGTGAATTTCAACGGATGTCTGATTATCGGCCGCAGTGGAAAACACCTGCGAACGTGACGCCGGAATGGTCGTGTTCTTCTCAATAAGCTTCGTTGCGACTCCGCCAAGCGTTTCAATACCGAACGAGAGCGGAATAACATCCAGAAGAAGCACATCCTTCACGTCTCCCGCAAGAATGCCTCCCTGAATGGCGGCGCCAACGGCCACGACCTCGTCGGGATTCACGCCCATATGCGGTTCACGCTTGAAGAAGTCTTTAACGAGCTTCTGAAGTGCGGGCATTCTGGTCTGGCCTCCGACAAGAATCACTTCGTTAATTTGGTCAATCCTAAACGGCGAAGCCTCCATCGCCCTCTTGGTTATCGTGAGAGCGCGGTCTACGAATTCCTGCGCCAATTCTTCAAGCTTGGCGCGTGTCATCGTAACGAGAAGGTGTTTCGGTCCGTCAGCGCCGGAGGTAATGAACGGGATGTTGATTTCGGATTGCACGGCGGTAGAAAGCTCAATCTTCGCTTTTTCCGCGGCTTCATCAAGACGCTGGAGCGCGAGGGGGTCCTTACGGAGGTCAATGCCGTTCTCCTTTTTGAAGTTATCCGCGAGCCAGTTAACGATTTTGTGGTCAATGTCGCGTCCTCCGAGATGAGAGTCTCCGTCGGTTGATTTAACTTCAATCACGTCGTCCCCCACTTCAAGGATGGAGATATCAAACGTGCCTCCACCGAAGTCAAAGACGGCGATTTTTTCTTCCTTTTTCTTGTTGAAACCGTACGCGAGCGCGGCCGCGGTCGGCTCGTTAATGATGCGCTTCACGTCAAGTCCCGCAATTTTCCCCGCGTCCTTGGTTGCCTGCCGCTGGGAGTCATTGAAGTAGGCGGGAACGGTGATAATCGCTTCGGTCACCTTTTCCCCAAGACGCGTTTCAGCGTCGGTCTTCAGCTTCTGCAGTATCATTGCCGAGATTTCTTCTGGGCGATACCATTTCTCTCCCATCTTCACCTCAATACCCCCGTTTGACGCCTTGCGGGTCTCAAAGGACACGTTTTTAATGTCCTTCTGGACGCTCTCTTCGTCAAA
>CAYHOU010000124.1:0-2835 GCA_964358195.1 uncultured Candidatus Saccharibacteria bacterium
TCGCGAAGAAAAACAATCTTTCCGGCTTTGAGAACCTCAAGCTTGATATTGAAGAAGTTCGTTCTCCGGAATCAAACGCGGCTATCGTCGCGCATATGGTTGCGGAAAGCCTTGAAAAACGCCTTCCGTTCCGTCGCGTCATGAAGCAGACCATTGATAAAGTCATGGCTAACCGTGATGTCAAAGGTGTGCGTATGTACCTCGGGGGTCGGCTTGGTGGCGCTGAAATGGCGCGTACCGAAGAGCTCAAGAAAGGACGCATTCCGCTTCAGACACTTCGCGCGGATATTGACTATGCCCGCGAGCGCGCGCATATGACCTACGGCGACATCGGTATCAAAGTGTGGGTGTACAAGGGAGAGATTTTTGAGAAAGAAAAAAAGTAACACGACACCAATCCACGAATGAAAGCGAATGTCGCGAATGAAGAGTCCTCATTAGTGTCATTCGTCCCAATTCGTAATTAGTGTCGAGTACAACTATGTTGTTACCAAAAAAAGTTAAATACCGAAAGTGGCACACGATGCGGCATAATCCGAAGACCCCGCAAGTGGAGACACGTGGGACCGAAGTGTCTTTCGGCTCATTCGGGTTGAAAGCATATTCAGGAGGGCGTATTCGTTCCAACCAGATAGAGGCGGCACGAAAGGTACTCGCGCGTAGCGCGGGTAAGGCCGGAAAAGTATGGATTCGCATCTTTCCCGATATGCCGTATACCCAGAAGGCCGCAGAAGTGGGTATGGGGAAAGGAAAAGGCGACCCACAGGGGTACTGCTTTGAAGTAAAAACGGGACGGGTCATCTTTGAAGTGGATGGCATTGGCGACACGGAGGCGAAAGAAGCGCTCCGGAAGGCGGGTACAAAGTTGCCGGTTAAAAGTAAGGTGATTGCCCGATAATTGCGGAATAGGCTTTTTTACGGTAAGGTAGCGAATCAACATGACCGAAACTAAGAAAAGAACATCACAGGAAATCGGAAAACTGGTTGCGGAAAACCGCGGCAAGCTTCAGGCATTTCGGTTCGCTATGGCCGGGAGCAAAACAAAGAACGTGAAAGAGGGAAGAAATCTCCGGAAGGAAATAGCACGTTTGCTCACAGAGCTTCGCAAACGCAAATCCGAAACACTAAATCCGAAATCCTAAACAAATCCCAAATCCCAAATTCAAAATCCCAATACCAAAATTATTTAAGATTTATAATTTGTTTAGAGTTTAGATATTAGGATTTAGAATTTGATTCACATGACCTCCACTACCAAACAGAATAAAGGAAAGACTCTTCAAGGGACGGTCGTCTCCACGAAAATGAAGGATACCATCGTGGTTGAGGTAACTCGTTTTGTGCAACACCCGAAGTACCGGAAGTATCAAAGGCACACCTCCCGTTTCAAGGCGCACGACGCCGGCAACACTCGGAAAGAAGGAGAGAAGGTTACAATAGAAGAATGTCGCCCCTTGTCTAAGGACAAGAAGTTTAGAGTTAGAAGTTCTTAATTTTGCTCGCCGACTCGCTGAAAGTTCAGAAACTCTTAACTTAAAACTTGTAACTAACAACTATGCTACAGCCTCGCGCCATCGTCAAAATCGCGGATAACTCCGGAGGGAAAATCGGACGCATTTTCAAGGTGCTTGGCGGTTCAAAAAAGCGTTACGCGGAAATCGGCGAGATTGTGGTGCTGTCCGTGCAAAAGGCCGAGCCCCGCAAGGGAGTCAAGAAAAAGGATGTCCTCCACGCGGTGGTGGTACGTCAGCGCAAGCCGTTTCGCCGCAAAGACGGTTCATATATCCGCTTTGACGAAAATGCCGTGGTGATTATTGAAAAGGGGAAGATGGAACCGCTTGCCGGACGCATCTTTGGCCCCATCCCTCGTGAACTTTCCGAAATGGGATTCCATAGCATTACGTCAAAAGCCGCCGAAGTCGTTTAATGTGATACGAAACAACTAATTCATGCGAATGCAACGAAAAAATACTAATTTCCAATTCGCATGATTCGTATTCTTTCGTAGCATTAGTACTCATTCGTATATTAGTATCATGATTAAAAAAGGAGACAACGTCATAGTGATTTCAGGTTCCGAGAAAGGGAAGAAAGGCCAGATTGCGCGCGTACTTGCCGAAAAGCAGTCCGTGATTATTGAAGGCCTCAATCTCCTGAAACGCCACCAGAAGCCTCGCAAAGCCGGTCAGAAGGGCCAGATTATTGAAAAGGCAATGCCGATTCATATTTCAAACATCGCGCTCGTGGAAGGAGGCAAGCCCGTCCGAGTCGGCAAGAAACTCGTCGGCGCGAAGTGGGTACGGGTGAGCCGGAAGAGTGGCAAAGAGATATAGGAAATGTCGAATACCAAATTTCGAATCTCGAAAAATATCAAATACATAATACCTTTTTTATTTCACTTTTTTGTTCAGTATTTTTCGAAATTAGGTATTCGAAATTCGATATTTAAATTAACAAACATGAAAAGTATTAAGGAAAAGCAGAAAGAGGCCTTTAAAGCACTGAAAGATGTTCTTGGATATAAGAACGTTATGCAAACGCCGAGGCTTTTAAAGGCGGTGGTAAGCGCGGGTGTCGGTTCATTTAAGGACAAAAAGAAAATTGAAGTCGTGCAGGACCGTCTCGCGAAAATCACTGGACAGAAGGCGGCGATTCGTTGCGCGAAAAAGTCAATCGCGACCTACAAAACGCGCACTGGGGACACGGTAGGCACGCAAGTAACGCTCCGCGGACCGCGCATGTACGCGTTTTTGGACAAGCTCCTTAATATCGCGCTTCCTCGCACCAAGGACTTCCGTGGCATTTCCGCGAAAGCGATAGACGAAATCGGCAATA
>CAYHOU010000125.1:0-2810 GCA_964358195.1 uncultured Candidatus Saccharibacteria bacterium
TGAGCTTTCCTCTCGGAAAACCGTCCTCTCGGACAAGACCCCGTGAACCGTGTCGGTAATCTGGCGTTGAAACTACCACTCCGTGCCCATCTCGTCAACCGCCTCGGCTCCTCTTTATTTGGGTAAAGGGCAGCCGAGGAGGGTCATAAACACCCCCTCTCGTTCTCCTCCTCTAAAGAGGGGGAGAGGCTAGGAAAGAGAAATCTTTCGGGTAGTATCGTCCACGAATTCAAAATGGATTTGTTTATGGTCTTTCAGGAGAATGTCCGCTACCTTATCCGCCCACTCAACTAAAATGAGATTAGTCGGGCCGACGAGAAGTTCGTCAAAGCGAAGACGGCGGAGTTCATCGGAACTTTTAAGTCTATATGCGTCTACGTGAATTAAAACCTTAAAACACCCCCTCCCAGCCTCCCCCTCTGAAGAGGTGGAGGAGCAGACATCCGGTACTTGGTACTTCTTGAAGATAAGAAAGGTTGGACTATTGACCGTCTCGGTTACCCCGAGCGCTTTCGCCACTGCCTGCACAAAAGTGGTCTTCCCCGCCCCAAGGTCGCCATATAAGCCGACGACAGTGGCGCGGTCGGGTAAGGGCATTAAGCCGAGCGCGAAGTCACCCGCGGTTTTCTGGAATTCGGCTAGGTTGTGGGTTCTCGTACTGGACATATGATGCGAAACAACGAATAGGTACTAATGCAACGAAAAAATACAAATGCCAAGTGTGGGAATTAGTATTTTTTAGTAGCATTCGCATGCATTAGTATATTGGTATCGCAGTCATGTTACAATAAAAGCCCATGGTTACCTTTGACGACGAAAAAGAGGAGCGGGAGCTTGCCGACGTAAAGGAATCCGAAGAAGAGGACTTGATACAGTTTCTTGCCGAGAAGCACGGCCTGCCGTATATCAACCTTATTCCCCTCTCCATAGAAAATGACGCCTTGCGACTCATAAGTGAAGCGGACTCGCGCGAGGCGAAGATTGCCCCTTTTGCCGTAAACGGTAAAAAAGTCGGTGTGGCCATTTTCACCCCAAACACTCCCGCGGTACAGGCCGCGATTCAAAAACTCGTGACTGCGGGGTACACAGTAGACCTGTATCTCACCTCAACCAAAAGCCTTAACAAAGCGTGGAGCCACTATCAGGAAATTTCGCACGCGACCACGAGCCACGCCGGAACCGTGGATATGAGCGTGAATGCGGTTAAGGAGGCGGCGACGAATATCAAGCATCTAGCCGACGTCATCCCGCACATTGAAGCGGTGGTCGTGTCAAAAGAGCAAAATCGCATATCACGACTTGTGGAAACAATTCTCGGAGCGGCCATCGCGCTTGACGCGTCGGATATTCACATTGAACCCGAAGAAACCTTTGTTCAATTAAGACTGCGCCTTGACGGCATTTTACAGGAAGTCTTAAAGTTTGACCGCGCGACATACGCGCTCGTGAACTCACGCATCAAAATCCTTTCGGGATTGAAGCTGAATCTCAAAGAAGAAGCGCAGGACGGGCGGTTCAGCGTAGACCTCGGCGATACCGCGATTGAAATCCGCACTTCTCTCCTTCCGGGGGCATATGGCGAATCCATCGTACTTCGTCTGCTTGACCCGAAATCCATTTCCGTCCCGCTGGAACACTTAGGTATGCACCCAATCCTCCTGGCCGCGGTGGAAAAAGAAATCGCGAAACCGAACGGGATGCTTCTCACAACCGGTCCCACCGGTTCCGGAAAGACGACGACCCTCTATGCCTTTCTGCGAAAAATCCATGTCCCCGGCGTAAAAATCATCACGATTGAAGACCCTATTGAATACCACCTTGCGGGCATCGTTCAGACACAAGTAGAAGCCAAGAAGAACTATACGTTCGCCTTGGGCCTTCGTGCCGCGCTCCGGCAAGACCCCGACGTGATTATGGTGGGTGAAATTCGAGACGGGGAAACCGCGGGGGTCGCGATTAACGCCTCTCTTACGGGTCACCTCGTGTTTTCAACACTGCACACCAACAACGCCGCGGGTACGTTCCCCCGACTCATTGACCTCGGTGTGAACCCAAAGACAATGACGTCGGCCATCACGCTCGCGATGGCACAACGTCTTGTGCGGAAACTCTGCTCGGTGTGTAAAAAAGAGGCAGCGATTTCCGCCGAGGACCAAGCCCGTTTTGAAAAAATTTTGTCCTCTCTTCCCACAGAAGTGCAACCAGCAAACAAAACGACGATGTGGACTCCCGTCGGATGCGACAGGTGCAATAAGACCGGCTACAAAGGCCGTACCGGCGTGTATGAAGCTATTCGCGCGGATGAGCAGATAGAAAAAGTGGTGCGGGAGAACCCGAGTGAGCGAGAAATTGAAGATGCCGCGCGTCCGCAAGGCATTCCGAACATGGTGCAGGATGGGGTTTTGAAAATTTTGTCGGGCGTGACGTCTCTTGAGGAACTGGAGCGCGTCGTGAATCTGGAAAATTGAGATAATTTTTGTCTGTCATTCCCGCGACGGAGCAGTAGCGGAGTAAGCCTGTAGTCGTAGACTAAAACGGGAATCCAGTTTCTTCTGTATCCCCACTTTCGTGGGGACGACTTAAGAAAGTCGGTTGACGCATTCTGAATTGAATGACGCGCTGTAAAAGTGCGGTTGCGCGGTTCAAAAGAGGGCGTAGGATGACAAAAGAAGCACAAAACACTTTTTGTTGGACAAAAAGTGCGGAGGAGATTAACCCGAACAACTTTTGCTTCGCAAAACTTGAACGGGCAAGGGTTCTAGAGAGAAATCTCTAAGCAATCAAACTTCTAATACAAGTACTAAAAGTTA
>CAYHOU010000126.1:0-2804 GCA_964358195.1 uncultured Candidatus Saccharibacteria bacterium
TTCCCCTCCTTTCTCTGCCTGGTTGGCTCGTATCTACGCGAAGAAATGTGGAGGTGAAGGGTATTCCGCATTCCAACATAATCCTAGCACTGTCATTCTCGGGTGTCCATAGTGTTCGCTTCCATACCCAAAGTTCATGGGCATAAGCTTTTCGGACAACACTCGGACGACCGTAAGCCCGCAATCTGACTCTTGCGGGGTGATGTCAACCACGACGGGATCGAAACGGTATAAGTCGCCGCTAAAATCTTTTGTGGCAGCATCCGACTCCTTCGCTCCCTCAAGAAGCCACTTGGCGTACACGAGGTTTTTAGGATTGATATAAAAACGACCATGGTCTTCCGGATACCATACCTCACGCATCTTTATAGTTCCTCGCAACCTACCCTGATAGTTTGTCATTGCCATGAATTCGGCTTCCGAAAAGGCTCTTTCTATGGCATCAGTGAGCTTGGACCGACAGCCCGCGCCGGAAAACAATGCAGGCGTCTTTTTCCACGACCAAATGGCCACCAGTATCACAGGTGGGCCGTCAAGCGTCAGGTCAAGAAAGGACACCTTATAACCAAGGGTTTCCCAACGCGCTATCCGCTCTCTTTGGCTCTCCAAAAGGTATTCGTGAGGAATTGCTCGCACTTTTCGTCTAGCATACCATGTGACGCAAAACGCATCCCGCTCGATGAGCTCATACAGAGCCGCTTCGATTGCCATCCCCTTGTCAAAGTGAGCTGCCACGCCATTTGAGTTAGCTTGATAACAGACTCTTTTTCGAGGACGGTATTTGTTTTGATAGAACACAAGCGCCGTCGGAACCCATATCCTCGCCCCGTTTCGATAACGTACTCCGGCAATCCATTCCGTTTTACTCTCATGATTGAACGGCTGAATACCTTTCAGAATCTTATATTGAACCGGCGCGAAGGGTACAATGACACGGGGGTCAAGAAACGATTCTCCGAGATTTGTCGCACATTCGATTCGCTCACCTCGGGATAGTTCCGATGCGTACCGTTCGAACCCCTCGGCAAGCGCTTTCATCGTGGCCTCATTTGCAGTAGAACCTGTAGCAAACGCCCGACAGCTCTTTTCAGTGCCAGCGGTAGTCGTCTTCACATACGGAAGTTGGTATGTTGCTACGGCACCCCACTCCGGCAGTACATACCCACTCGCCTGAGGCTCCCAAAAGAAGACACTCCTAATGGGTTTTCCACTACCTACTAACGCACATCGAAGGCAGCGTACTTTTTCCGTTATTTCAGAATCGGAAGGACCCCTTTTCCTTCCACTAATGTCCTCGATCCCTAATACAAGCGTCGTAATGACCGTTTCATTGGGAAACCGCAACCCTAGCTCGCGCGCCAATGCCCTTTCAGCAAAACCAACATACTCAACGACTCCTATATTCTGCTCAGCGCAATACAGATAAGTGTTTTGCGCAGCATGTCCCGCCTCAAGTAGTGTGTTGCGATATCCACGATTTGCATACTTTTGCGCCGGGCGTCTCAGATCTGCCGCAATGCACAGAACGCATGCGACATTTTCCAAAATTGCTTTAGCGTTAAAGACCTTCGAGAACCATAGGCTTGGGTTCTTTGCGGAGATACCGGTTATCTTACTGTTTTCCGGATTCCAACGATACACTCCGTGAGGGAGCGCTTGTTTTTCGCCGGGAACAACGAGGTATAGGTCAAGCGGATACAGCGCGCCACCCGACGGCACGCTCCAGTGCCCACTTCTGGCGACACTATAGGTAGCCTCAAGCAGTCCCGACAGCTTACTACTCGGAATTCGACTATCCTGAAACTGCCGAACGGAACGGCGTTTACGAATGACGTCAAGAATTCCGCTCTTGTGCGGCTTTTGAAGCCTACTGCGTTTACCCTCGCGCTGACGTAATCGCGCCGATGCGGCAATCAACGCCACATCATCAACCCCAAGGTCGTGCGAAAAAGCTTCTGGGTTGGCGGAATCCTCAATAAACCCTTTGTAAAGTTCGCGACTGTCTCGTACAATTTCACAGACCTCACAATACGACAGTAGCCTGAGTACCTCTCTGGGACTGGCGGATGGAATCCGACCCATTATTTCCCTTGCACTGGTCCATCCATTGCACAGGCGAAGAATTTTATCAATTGTCACGCTCTGGCCGGAAGGAATGACAATTCCTTTACGACCAATAAACTTGAGCTGCCTCCGATTACTCCAATAACCGTAGAGTACGGCAAGCGGATATGAATTTTGTTGCATATGCTGTTCTTGGTATGTTGTCAAAATTTCCAGGCGGAGTGAGGAGCCCAACAGGCACCACTCATAGGAAGTTCTGTAAGAAGTATGACAGACCACCTGACTCTCGTCAATCTTTCCTTTCCAGTCTTGACTTACTCCTGTTCCGCTGTAGGATTGAGATAGTTAGCGGGGCATGGAGCCCTTTGATAGCCCTAATCGAAGGAGAAGTTATGATGCATGACGCAGTTGATTTCGGTAACGCGGTGAGACAGCAGTATATCCCGCGCCATAGTGAAGTGACGAGAAGCAAGAAAGACCTCGAAGACAAAATACCGGAAGTTGCAGTTTCTTCCGAAAAATCGGCTTTGCCGGTAGAGTCGAGTGACACACTGTGTCAAACCCCCTCAACCACTCAGAATCTATGAAGGAGTTGTCTGAGTTGGTTATGAGGAGGCGAATGGTCTGCAAAAGAATCGCTGAACGCGATACTGAGGTTGAAACCCTTCAACGAGAAGCTCGCACGTGTGCCTCACCAAAACGGGAAGGAGAATTGGTTCAGCAAATTGATAGGCTGACAA
>CAYHOU010000127.1:0-2758 GCA_964358195.1 uncultured Candidatus Saccharibacteria bacterium
TGTTTTTCTTCCGTTCCTTGTAGGAAAAATGAGAGGCGATTCCGTACTCGGCCCGTTCGTGCATCTCCCGTGTGCGGATTTGTATTTCAATAATATCGCCGTCCCCGATAAACACCGTCGTGTGAAGGCTCTGATAGCCGTTCGTCTTCGGAAAAGCGATATAATCCTTTATTTTCCCGGGAAGCGGACGCCACTTTGCGTGAACAACTCCAAGGGCGCGATAGCAGTCCTCCACCGTGTCCACCTGTACGCGGATAGCGAGTACATCATGGACATCCTCAAGCTCTTTTTTATGGAAATATATTTTCTCGTGGATACTGTAGATTCCTTTCTGCCGAGTATCGGTTTCCACGTTGCGCATGCCGGCTTTCGCGAAATGCTTCAAAAGTGACTTATGGAACTTTTCAAGCGGATGCGCTCGTTCGTGTTGCCTTTTCTTCAGCCACTTCTGCAGTTCCCGATATCGCTCCGGCTCAATATATTGGAACGAAAGGTCTTCCATTTCGCGGCTCATTTTCTGGAACCCGAGCCGGCGGGCGAGCGGGACATAGATTTCCATCGTTTCGCGCGCCATGTGGTATCGGCGCTCCGGTTCAAGGTTCGAAAACGAACGTTCCGAATCAAGCCGGTCGGCAAGCTTGAGTATCAATATTCTAATATCCGTCGCGGATGCGACAAAAAGCTTTCGAAGACTCTCAATATGTCCCACATCGGAGGTGTACTTGATATCGCGAAGTCTCGTCGCTCCCTCCACTAAAAGTGTTATTGTCTTGCCGAATTCTGCAACAAGTCTTTCGCGTGAAATGGCGCCTTCACGGAGGGTATGATGGAGAAGTCCCGCCGCGATAACCTCATCTGACATGCCAAGTTCAGCAAGGACAAAGCCGAGCCTCGTTATGTGCTCGTCTATTCGCTCCTTGGAAAAAAGTCTGAGTTTATCCTTGTGAGTCTGAAGCGCGAAGTGGTATGCCTTGGAGATTATTTGTTTTTTTCCTTCGTTGAGACGTCGTGCCACATTCAAAATATCGCGGAGTTCGAGCATCCACCAAGTGTAAATAATGTGGAAATAATTGCAAGCGATACGATATTTTCAGGAAAAGTAAAGCCGCATCGGATTCTCCGACGCGGCGCGAATTCTTTCGTCACTCATTACCGCACGTCCCCTCTTGGATCATACGGTGCATTTCTCTGAAAAGCGGTTCACGGATTTGTTCAGGTGCCGCCTCAACGATGTTTCCAGCCCTGAAGAACACGAAGCAGGCTATTGGAAGACCTCTTCGCGCCGCCAACTCCCTAATGTTTTTTATGCCGCTTTCCTGCTCGTACAATTCAAGAAAGCGGAACGCCCGTTTTCGAAACGCCGGATTATTGGCCATCCAGCTTCTTTTAAGAAGAAACGAAAACATCATTCCCACGTCAACCCCGGGATGTGCGTACCCCGGCCACTCTGGCGCGGTTTGAGGATCCGTAGGCTCCATTCTTCCATCCGCGTTTCTTAGAATGTTGGCTGGATGGAAGTCACCCCACGATTCATTGAGTGATAACTTGACTGGGTCATCTTGGCACAGTCCTGTCTCCACGTCCCTGTAGAATTGTGTTCGAAGTTCCAATGAGATGACGGGATGTCTATGGAGCATTTCCGTCACTCTCTGAAGTATAAATACCTCTGAAAGCCGATGAATGCTTCGCCGTTCATCCGCGCTCTCGGTCTTATACTGTTCGTGTATCAATATAAGCAGCTTGACAATGGTGCGAAGTTCCAGGTCGTCACCATCCTCAAATGTTGTTCGTTTCGCTTGATGGTCAAGGTGCTCGGCGTAGCTTTCAACACCGGTAGTGTACGAGTTTATGCTGTGGATGAAATTCCACAGTCGTACCGGTGGAAGTGGAACACTTCTTCCGGTCGTGAGCTGAATCATGACAGGCGCATCCTGCGATCCACCGGAGTCAACACTCCCGATATGCATCCATTTTCGCATCGGCGGCAGGAGGTGTTGCCGGCCGTCCTGCGTATGGATGACCGCCAATTGCGGCATCGGAATGATACTGCCAAGTCCAGTAACATCGGATAGTGTCGAGTGCCGCGCGAGTCGTGTTCTGACTCGTCTCATTATTCGGTTTTCAGTAAGAGCCCGGTCAAGTATCCGTTGGGGCTTGAGCCGTGAAAGCGGGTCATTCAGATTCCACCACTTTATGCGAAGGGTGAACTCATGAGTGCTTTTCCCAAAGGGTACTCTTAAATCCACAAGCTCATCGTCTCTGCACCATGCCCCGGGATGAGGGAATGGTCTGATTTTGAGGATTTCAGCCTCCCGCGAAAGGGCAATTTTCTCTCCCCCGAATTCAAGATGACCCTGGAATCTTTTAAGAAACTCCAGAACCACCGCGCGTTTCTGCTTGCCGCGGATTTGCTTCCATGTTTTGTTCATGGAGTTCCTTTTTGTTGCGTTCCTCTGCCCGCTCAGCATTACAGACTATGCTGTGCGTTTCAAAGAACAAATGTATGCACCATCCTTACTCAAGGTATGCAACGAATCACTATATATCAAGTATTCTCTTCTGGCTACTGTCAATAGAACGTATTCTCGTAGGAACCTTGTTTAAGGCCATAAAACAAAAAACCGAACGGCATTCCGTTCGGGTTTTCTCGTGCGTATTATGTTGACGGCGTCTCCTTTTTCTTTCTGAACCCGCGAGGCTTCTTTTCCTGCGCGAGCATCTCCAAGGCGCGTGGAAGGGCGATAGTATAGACATCATC
>CAYHOU010000128.1:0-2749 GCA_964358195.1 uncultured Candidatus Saccharibacteria bacterium
TCAAAACCGTCTCATCTTTTAGGACTCGTTGCGGCACTTATCGTTGTCGGCGTTGCCGGTTATTTTGTTAGTAACATGAAAAATGCGGATAACACAAAGGCGCCTGCCGTAGCTGTTCCTGGCACGCAGGGAGGAGAAACTGTGGCAAGGATGGCACCATCTGCCGGAACTGGCGCGCTTATCAAAACCAATCTCGGAGATATTGAAGTAGTTTTCTTTGGAAGTGAAGCTCCCAAAACCGTGGACAACTTTCGCAAGCTTGCGGGTACCGGATTCTACGCGGAAACCAAATTTCACCGCGTTATAAAAGGCTTTATGATTCAAGGTGGCGACCCGCTTACCAAGGACGATTCACAGAAAGCACGATGGGGAAGTGGTGGTCCGGGATATCAGTTTGAAGATGAATTTAACGGCAATAAATTGGTGCGAGGCGTACTCGCGATGGCGAACGCGGGTCCAAACACCAACGGCAGTCAATTCTTTATCGTCACCTCACCCGCGACGCCGTGGCTTGATGGTAAACACACCGCGTTCGGTAAAGTCGTGAGGGGAATGGATGTGGTGGATAGGATTGAGAATACTCCGACCGTGGCGGGAGATGTTCCCAAAACCGCGGTGGTGGTGGAAAGCGTTACACTGAAATAGTTCCGCTTCTCTTCCTCTCCCCCTCAGTTGAGGGGGAGTGCCGAGTCTGCGAGGCAAGGGGGTGGTGTTAACAAAGTTGAAATAAAAAAACGGGTGGCGATGTTTTCCAACCGCCACCCTTAGAGTACCGCTGAAGTACGAGAGGATTGCTCCTACCCGACCCTTTCTAGGACAACGGAGTGCCCGTAAGCTTGAAGCCTACCTATCGTTTTCCACTTTTCTCCATCATTTCTCTTAAGACACCTGAACCTTCAACGGCTGAATTTGCCCGTGACTCTGACGCCACCATTCGTTGTCAAAATTGGTTCATTCACTAGCCCACAGGTAAGGGGGCTGGGTGTCTCTCAATACTTTTCTGGAAGTTCGGATGCGTGATATACCTTTTACGGGGAACGATAGTTATTCCCATTCCAAAGAACTAACTGCAATTTTGACGAGGGGTTGATACAATTTATACCCCAAGCTCTTTGGCTACCTCTATCGGCAGAAGGCATCTTTTAGAGTTGTATCCTACCCGTTTGTGGTGGCCTCGGTTCTCGTCATAGAACCCGCCTTTCTACTGCTCCTTGTTGCGAGCAGTATTTAAAGACTAGCATAAAAGACACTATTGTTCCACTACGGTTTAGTACCGCGTAAAAACTCTGTATAGTCCGTCTCTTTTTTCCCCTCGGGAATAACGCGGAGAATAGTCAGCTTGCCATCGCGGAATTCGGCGGATTTAATTAAGACGCGGATTTTATCCCCCTTAGGAAAGGGGGTGCTGAGTCTTCGAGGCGGGGGTTGTAACACCCCACCGCCTTCGGCACCTCCCCTCTGAAGAGGGGAGGAAGAAGAGGCGAAAAAATATGTCCCGATTGAACTCTCAAATGCCTGAGTTTTAAGGAAATTTTTGTATGAATCGTCCGAGAGGTTTATTTCCCCGTCAGCCTTGGTGAATTTTTTGGTATAGGTCGCCTTGGAGTGGTCTTGTGGTTTCGCCTCTATCTTTCCCTCAACCCATTTCGGCATCACTTCCGCGAGCATCTCTCCCGCCAGGTTGTTCATCTCGCTCCGCAATTCACTCGCCCTCGGAGGCCATGTCAGTTTTTCCGAAGTTTGTATATTTGAATTTGGAATTTGTAATTTGTTTGGGATTTGGATATTGGGATTTGGAATTTGGAGCGCTCTTTGCGCGACTATTGGTCCGTGGTCCATTTCTTCATCCAAAAGGAGTATTGAAACACCGGTGTCTTTATCATCCGCGAGAATTTGCGACTCTATCGGCGATGCGCCACGGTATTTCGGGAGTAGGGAATAGTGGATGTTAAGTGAGCCTTTTTCGGGAATGGCGATGAGTTCTTTGGGGAGAATAGAGCCGTAGGCGACCACGATAAAAAGCTGATAGCTTATAGCTTTTAGCTTATAGAGGAAGTCAGGGTCGGATGGAGATTCGGGTTGCAGGCACGGAATATTGTTCGCAAGCGCCCAGCGTTTGACGGGTGGGGAAGTCAGCACCATTTTCCGCCCTTGCGGGCGGTCGGGATTGGTTACGATAAGAGACGGCACAAGTCCGTGCCGTTTAATCGTTTCCAATATCTCCGAGGACAGCTCTGGGGTGCCGAAGAATGCGAAGCGCATTGACATATAACGTATAACAAATAACTGAATGACTGAATAACAAGCAAGATACAGACTTTATTAGGACCTACGCAAAACTCATTTTTAGGAGTGTCATTCCCGCGTAGGCGGGAATCCAGGGCCTTACTGCATACTCTGGATTCCCCTTTTCAGGGGAATGACAGAAAATGCGTAGGTCCTATTTATATTAAGTGATTCAGTTATTCATCAGTGATGAGTCATGAGTTATCGGTAGTTCTTTAAGATTCGTCGCCTTGTCTATAAACAAAACGCCTTCCAGATGGTCGGTCTCGTGCTGAAAGATTTGTGCGAGCAGTCCCGACGCGCCGCGTTCAAAAAACTTGCCGTTTTCGTCGTATGCCTGAATGGTCGCTTTTCGGGAACGTTTTATTTTACCGTAGAGAGGTCTGACCGAAAGACATCCCTCGTCAAGCACCGCTTTGTCCCGCGAGAGTTTGGTAATCACGGGATTGATGAATGTGAGGTA
>CAYHOU010000129.1:0-2705 GCA_964358195.1 uncultured Candidatus Saccharibacteria bacterium
GGTGCCGAGTCTTCGAGGCGAAGGGGTGTTTTCAAAGGCGGCAATCTTGTCCCCAAAGCCACGCTTCCGCTTCTTGAGAAAGTTAATCCGCCAGCTGGCGGAGGTGACATTGTCGTGCTGGAACTTGATTCGTGGCAACTGCAAGGATTCCATGATGCGAAAATATCTCCGCAGGTGGCGATATTCACCACATTTCTCGACGACCACCTTATTTACTACAAAGGCGACCAAGCGCGATATTTTGAGGACAAGGTTGCGATATTCAAATACCAGAAAGCCGGCGATGTTCTCATCGCGGGAGAGAAAGTCGCTGAAGATATTGGGAAATCGGGCGTGCCGGTAAACGGTGATTTTGTGATTGCCAAAAAGGAAGATGTGCCGGCCGATTGGAAAATTCCGCTTCTTGGCGAACACAACCTTGAAAATATCGCATGTGCGCTCGCGGTCGCTAATCACTTCCAGATTCCGGAAACCGCAGTTTGCAAAACCATCGAAAACTTCAAAGCCGTCCCCGGCCGCCTTGAATACATCCGCGAAGTCAGAGGTGTAAAGATCTACAACGACAACAACGCTACCACGCCCGATGCGACAATTGCGGGTCTTCGTGCCCTATCTTGTCATTCCCGCGGAGGCGGGAATCCAGATCTGGATCCCCGCATTCGCGAGGATGACAGAAAAATAATTTTAATAATGGGCGGCACCGACAAAGGCCTCGACATGAGCAAACTTATCGCTGAAATCCCGAAGCACTGCAAGGGGGTTATTTTGCTGAAAGAAACAGGGACGGACAAGATAAGCTCGAAGCTCGAAGCACTAAGCTCGAAGAATTTCAAAGTAGAAGAAAGAGAGATTTTGAAGGATTGTGTGGAAGAAGCGACGAAGGTCGCAGAGAAAGGCGACATCATTCTCTTCTCTCCCGCCTTCGCTTCATTCGGAAAATGG
Source organism: uncultured Candidatus Saccharibacteria bacterium (assembly GCA_964358195.1). Lineage (GTDB taxonomy): Bacteria > Patescibacteriota > Minisyncoccia > Phycocordibacterales > UBA10002 > UBA10002. The sequence continues at coordinate 943 of CAYHOU010000129.1, forward strand.
TTCAAGAACGAATACGACCGAGGCAATCAGTTCGTAGAACTGATTAAAAAACTATAGAATGGAGGAGTATGTCCGCCGAAGGACGGATCCGCCTTTGGAGGAATAGGGGAGCAGTTCGCTAAAATAGTTGAAATCCTATGCCTGCAAATGTGAAGACTTTTAATCTCTGGAAGATTTTGTACCCGAAAGATGTATCGAAATTGATACATTACATTACTATATTATCATTTTCTGGCATTGTTTTAGGGACTTCGTTGTTTCTACTGTCAAATAGAGTGGAAGGTATGATAGTTGGGAGAGTAAACCTCATTCTCTTAATGGAGGGGGTTGTAGGAAAGAGTGATGTGATTCAAGTTTACACAAATCTTCACCAAATTCCTCCTAATGACTTACTCCAGCAAGCTTCAATTTATCTTTCCAATCTTGGCATCGCCGCTAACATACACTTAAAGACGGCAACAAATCTCGAGGAATTTGAGAGACAGAGGAGGATTTATTTTAGTCGACTAATTGACGAAGGGAATAAAACTCTTGAGCAATGGAAAGTCCAAATTGAAACACTGATGCCGTGGTTGAATTTTCTTTTTTGGATTTCTATAATCTTACAAACAATCAACGCGCTGTATGCGACCCGCCTTACATACCTCACAAGTAGAGTTACTAATTAACATATGGACTTCTCGAAACTAAAAACCGTTCACTTCATCGGTATCGGTGGGATTGGCACCTCTGCCGTCGCACGGATGTTTGTGCTGGAAGGGAAGTCGGTGAGTGGGTCGGATATGGCAGAGAGCGAAGTAACCAAAGCACTCAAAGAAGCAGGTGCGACCATTTTTATCGGAGAAAATGCGGAAAATCTTCCGACTAGTTGTGAGCTGGTGATTTATACCATTGCGGTGTTGAAACAAGGGGCGCCCTTGTCCGACAAGGGCGCCCCTTGTTCGGACCATGCCGAGTTAGTGGAAGCAAAAAAGCGGGGGATTCCGATAATGACCTATCCCGAAGCGCTCGGCGTCATTTCGAAAGATAAATATACGATTGCGATTGTGGGTACGCACGGAAAGACGACTACTACAGCTATGGTGGCGAAGGTTTTAATGGATGCGGGATTGGACCCGACGGTGATTGTGGGGAGTTTCCTTTTTCAATCTCCCTTAGAAAAGGGAGCACTGCATTCTGATGCAGGAGGGTTGTCTTCAACAAGAAAAACAACCCCCGCCTCCGAAGACGGAGGCACCCCCTTTATTAAGGGGGAAAAAGTCCTGACACGGACGAATTTTGTGGCCGGAAAGAGTAAGTATCTTGTAGTTGAAGGTTGCGAATACTGCCGTTCGTTTCTGAATCTCTCGCCGAGCGTTTTGGTAATTACCAACATTGATGCCGACCATCTGGACTACTATCGCGATATGGAGGATATCGTTTCCGCGTTCGTGGAACTGTCGCAGAAAGTACCTAAAGATGGCTATCTCATTTTGGATTCACACGCCCCAAACGTGCAGGCGGTTGTCAAGCAATCGCACTCCCAGAACGCCGACTATGAAGTTTTGAAACTACCGGAAGGATTTAAACTGCATATTCCGGGAGCCCACAATTTACTCAACGCGAAAGCGGCATGGGGGGTGGCGAAAGTACTCGGCATTCCCGACGAAAAAGCACTTGCATCTCTTTCGGCATTTCGTGGGACATGGCGAAGATTTGAGTACCGAGGTAAGACGCATCCGCCGGCTGGCGGAGGCGCGCTCGTCTACGACGACTACGGGCAT
>CAYHOU010000130.1:0-2639 GCA_964358195.1 uncultured Candidatus Saccharibacteria bacterium
GGGGCTTTCTCCGAGCGTACGATTCAGTTTCAAGCCACCACGCGCTCCGCGCGTGCCACATCATTTGTTTTGGAAATAGGTGCGAGTTTGGTACAATAGAGACACATTTTAGGAAAAATCCCGAAAGGGATTTTTTCGTGCGTGGAGTCTGCCGGAGGCAGACGGAGAGGACTTGCAGACCTTGAGTATATCGCGCGGAACATAGCGGGTACGATACGAAAGGTGTACCGAATCTGTAAGCGCCTAATTTGTCCAAGAGCGAAGCGATTGCTGACAAATTACAGTCCCGCGGGAATTCAAGGCTCCTTCTTGCCCATCCATACATAGCCTATGGCGGAGGAGGGTCCCGCGCACTTCAATGAACCTTTACTTACTATCAAGCCACTTCACGCCGACTTTTTCAAACTGCTGTTTAAGATCTTTTTTCACTTCTTCCAAAAGGTCTTTAAGCTCCGGAAAATGATGCGTTGCTTCATCGAACGCCACAACCGCCTTGGTCGCGTAGTCGGCATGAAATTCTTTTGGAATATACGCTTTCACCCCCACTTCAGCTATATGCAAAAACCCTTCAATCCTGTCCAATGCCTTCACGAACTTGGCTTCTATAGTTACTTGGTCCTCATATTCTCGCCACAAAGCGTATACCCAATCTCCAAAAGGGAGGTCGTCTGTCATTTCATGCATGGCTTTTTCTTCCATGCCCGCTTTTTCCTTAACTAACTTTTTCCCCGCCACTATCTGTTCATATGCATCAATATCACCGGTTTTCGCTTCAGCCAGGTCGTGTAAAAGCGCGAGGGCAAGCGTACGGTTTATATCTATCCGTGCTCTGGACTCCGTTCCGATAATGAGCGCCATGAGCCCCAACCTCCAGCAGTGTTCCGCCACCGTCTTTTTATCGGCGCGCATAGACGAGCTGTACCGCTCGGTTGACTCCAGAGCCTTACTCCTTTTCAAAAACAACAGTATGTCGTGTATTTTTTGCTGTCTCATATGTTATAAAAAGTGTATCTCTTTCAAGAATGCGACTCATTCATTTTCTCCCAATCCCAAACGCGCGCTTTGTTGTAGTCGAGCTTTTCCAAGATAGCCTCGTGTACATCAACGCCAAGCACGCCGCACAGATGCAAGATGCGTTGGATGGCGTCGCCCATTTCTTCCGTAAAACCGTCTTTGCCGTGGATGTTTTTATGGCGATATGCCTCAAGAGCCTCTGACACTTCTGATTGTATGAGAGCGATTTTCTCTCCAACATTAATCTCTTCCGGTTTCGTCCCGAATCCTTTCGCTTTCGCTTGCTCCATAACAAGGATTTGGATTTGTTCCAACGTCAATTTTTCCATTTGAAGATTGTATCATAAAAACATGGGAGCAAATTTCTGCGCCCATGTTGTGTGACCGTTGTAAGGTTACTTCTCACGACGACGGCTGTGTTACTAACTAATTGTTCCAGCCCGGACCGTCCCATTTCCATATTCCACCGAGCGCCGCTTGTTCTTGTTTGCGCTTCTCCGCCATGCGCTCGTAGCGCGCGACCAAAAAAGCGTAAAGGTTGAGCTGCAGAGGGAGCGACAGGACTGTAAACCAAATTCGCCTATCGGCTGACTCTATCTTGGTCTGCGGGATGTCGATATTCTCCCGCACTTCATGGTCTTCGGTGAGGACCCATTGAGCGAACTCGACATGCTCGTACCCCGTTCGATGAAACTCATAGTACTTCCCGCGCCCCTCGTTCTTCGGCTCAAATTGATCCCTCATTTGGCATGCCAAACCGTATAGCGATTGCTGAGTGGCTTGCCACTCATCCACGGTGACTTCGACCTTAAAGTTGCCTGTCTTTTCCCTATGCTTGATCTCAGCGCATTCACACCCATTACTAACGCCGCAATCAGGACAGAGCTTCATCGGATACTTCTTGGCCAAGACCCGCTGCAAGTCACGGAATTCGAACCCTAGAGCGAAGTCAGAGGTGAGTATGTGATCGTAGATACACCCGAGAACTTCGTTGGCATCATCGAGATCCGTCGCCTTGAGCTTGAGCTCCGGTAACTTCGACGGCCAATCGGCCAGGCCGAAACCCAGTCTCATGAGACGCAGCTTTTCCTCGCCGGTTTTGACGCGGGCCGTCTTGACCAAAAGGTTGTAGCAAAGCATGTCTCTCAAACTCTGCTGAGCGAACTTGTCTGCTCCCGTCAACGCTCCATCGAGCTTCTCAAAGAGGGAGAGGTCTGGAATAACCCCAGCCCCAACAAGCATCTCGGGTGTGAGCGTGGGGCGGATGAGGTCTGGGTACACTTTGCGGTGAAACTCTGGAAGTTGGTCCTTGAGCCTCAGAATGCTGAATAGACTTTTCGGCAAGCGACTTCTGTCGCCGCGTTTAAGTGTTCTGTCCCGCCAAGCGAGCTCGGACATCCCCAACTCATCAAGTTGCCAGATAGGCAACTTTCCCTGATCAATTTCAGGGATAGGACGTACATCTACTTCGTGTATCATAGTCTTCCTGTGGATGCGATGTCTAACAAAGAACTTTGTCAATTTGATTTGACAACTGCCTCAAGGCAGGTAGAGTGCAGTTCTTGACATCTGCATATAGAATAGTGCAGAATGCAAAAGATTCCATTGAGACACGGGTAGTTTGT
>CAYHOU010000131.1:0-2626 GCA_964358195.1 uncultured Candidatus Saccharibacteria bacterium
GGATATCACGGACGCCTCGGCTGTTGCCGCGTTCATGCGAGGGGTAAAGCCGTGCGCAATTCTTCACCTTGCGGCACTTACCGATATGCGTTATTGCGAGGAACATCCCGATGAAGCAATGCGTGTGAATGCCGAAAGTACCGGAGCGCTCGCGAAAGCCGCCAAGGAGGTCGGTGCGAAATTTGTGTATGTATCCACAAACGCGGTTTTTGACGGTGCCAAAGCGACTCCATATGATGAAAACGATATTCCTTCACCCCGTACCGAATATGGCCGGAGTAAGTTTGCCGGAGAAATGGCTGTGAAGAAGTATGCGGGCGAGTGGCTCATTGTGCGTACCTCCCGCGTCTTTGGCGGAGGCAAGGCGGGAGACAAGCGGTTCGTCGGTAAAATTATCAGCCAGCTACACGAGTCGGAGATACGGGCGATTGATGATTGTCTTGATACACCGACGTACGCGAAAGATGTGATGCAAGAGATTCTGGAATTGATGCGGGAGGGGAGAACAGGAATTGTCCATGTAACGAACAGCGGTATTGCTTCCCGTTTCCTTCAAGCAAAATATATCGCTGACTTCTTCGGATACCGCGGACAGCTCACCCCGGTTCGCCTGAAGGATTTTCAACTTATTCCGCCACCGCTTAGAAACGAGGCGCTTGTCTCAAAGACCGTCCACCTCCGCTCGTGGCAGGAGGCGCTTGAGGAATATCTAAAAAAGGAATGGATTAAACTATAATAGGACCTATGCAATCGGTGTCATTCCCCTGAAAAGGGGAATCCAGAGCCTTAAAGAACGGCTTATTACTGGATTCCCGCTTTAGTCTACGACTACTCCGCTACTGCTTCGCCGCGGGAATGACAGAAAAGTACGAAATGCGTAAGTCCTATATAACTATGAAGTTATGATAGAAACACCACAGGAAAACAATGTTGAAGATATCAAGCGAGAACAATTGGTAGAAAAAATCTATGAGGCAGCTTTGGCAGAACATGAAAGGTTCAAGGAATTTCCTAAAGCGGAACTTTGCGCCATTATCAGAGATGTTTCTAGGGAAATAGAAGAATTGGAAAAAGTTGCCGACCCTAAAAAAGCCCTATCTGCCCTCACTCCAGAAATCGCTGAAAAGATATCGGCTCTGTGGGTGTTTTCCGGACCAGGGACGTATGATGACCCTGTGAAAGAAGACCGCTATAAGAATTATTCATGGGCTCGCGGTATGGATCGAGCCCGTCTTAACTACAGTACCTTTCTTGCGAGAAAGCTTGCGGGACTTCGAAGCGAAACCGGAGAAATTCGGGGTCCGATAAGTGAAGCAACAGAAAGAAAACAGCAGGCTAAGGCCGTCCTCTCTTCCTATGGACCAGCCGTCATATACAACGGGACCGAAGTTGAAAATAGCGTAGTGTTACGTACAGTGGCCAAACCTGAAACCATCATGCCAAAAGAAAAAGTCCATATATTAGAAGGAGCAATCAAACGCACAACCGATCAGATAAAACTCTTCTCGTTACCGGAAGCACTGCACGTGGCGGGAAAAGAGATAGGTATCATTTCACATGATCCTCAATTAGCCAGGATTACGCGAATGTTAAACCGCTACAAGACAATTCCGCCCGATATGACCGTTCGACTGTTTCCCCTCCCGACACCTCCCGAAGGCAAGGAAGAATATGCCACCATGGAAATCAAAGGACTATTGTACTATGTGTTTCTCTCTCCTGACCACGACGCGGCAAAAGAGCCATATCCGCATATTGTCCACGGAGAGAAATCCGCCGATTGAAATATGGAGAATGTCACGATTCACAACATCTGTCGGATTTGCGGGAATAAACGGCTGACGCCTGTGCTTCATTTGGGCGCGCAACCGCCAGCAAACAACTTTTTAACAAAGCGCGAATTGAGCGGACCTGAAACGCGTTTTCCACTTGTTGTACAGTTTTGCGAACAGTGCTCGCTTCTCTCGCTCCGGCATGTTGTGGACCCGCGCGTACTCTTCAAGAACTATCACTACGAAACCGGCGCGAGCGCTCCGCTCGTCCGGCACTTTCAAGACGAGGCACGGATGATGAAGACCAACTACGGACTCGGTGCAGGCGACTTTGTCGTTGAGTTCGGGTCCAATGACGGTATCCTGTTATCGGAGCTTACTGGCACCTGCCGAGTGCTTGGTGTTGACCCCGCCAGAAATCTTTCCCTGCTTGCGAAGAAACGAGGAGTTGAGACGCTCACCGCCTTTTTTGGAGAAAACACTGCGAAGCGGATACAGAGCACGTATGGGCAAGCTCGCATCATTGTGGCCAATAATGTATTCGCGCATATTCATGATATCCACGACGTGATGCGCGGCGTCGTATCACTCCTTACGGATGACGGAGTCTTCGTTTCCGAGTCGCACTGGGTCGGCAATCTCACGAGTGAAGGAGGGTTTGACCAAATATATCATGAGCATCTTTCTTATTATTCTCTGCACGCACTCCTTGCGCTCGCGAGCGAGCACAACCTCATCATTACCGATGTGGAACTCGTGCCTATTCACGGGGCGAGCCTCCGGGTATACATGCAAACGAAAGGAAAGCCAAGTGCCGCGGTAACGCGGTTGCTTGCTCGGGAGAAGAATCTCGG
>CAYHOU010000132.1:0-2618 GCA_964358195.1 uncultured Candidatus Saccharibacteria bacterium
TTACGTGTTGTTCAGTTTCAGTTTCTCCAACTCCCGTATCTCGTCCCGAAGAAGCGCCGCGGTCTCAAAGTCCAAGATTTTCACCGCTCCGTTCATTTGCAGTCTCTTTTCCTTGAGGAGCTGCTCAAGTTTCTTTCCCTTCAGCGCCTCCTTGTCAATCATTATCAAATCAGCGACAGCCTTCCGGTGTTCGTTTGAAAACGTTTCCGTGATGTCGCGCACTTTTTTAATAATGGTTTTTGGGGTAATTCCGTGTTTTGTGTTGTAAGCGACCTGAATGGAACGCCGTCTGTTGGTTTCCTTCATAGCCCGCTCGATGGAACCCGTTACGGTATCGGCATAGAGGATAACCCGACCCGCGACGTTCCGCGCGGCTCGTCCGATAATTTGAATGAGGGAGGTTTCGGAACGGAGAAATCCTTCTCGGTCCGCGTCCAAAATGCCAATGAGCGAAAGTTCTGGGAGATCAAGCCCTTCGCGAAGAAGGTTCACGCCAATAAGCACGTCAAAGACGCCCCGCCGGAAATTTGAGAGTATCGTGATGCGGTCAATAGTTTGGACATCGCTGTGCAGGTATTCAGTTTTAATACCCTTTTCCTTAAGAAATTCGGTAAGGTCCTCCGCCATTTTTTTTGTAAGTGTCGTGCCTATGACCCGTTCTCCTTTTTTGATAACTCTTTCCGCCTCCGAGATGAAATCGCTAATCTGTCCCCCGTACAAGGGCGCCCCTTGTCGGACAAGGGGCGCCCTTGTACTCGCTGGACGTATCTCCACATGCGGATCAATAAGTCCTGTTGGTCTGATAACTTGCTGTATGATATCTTTTCCGCTTTTCTGAAACTCATACGGACCCGGCGTGGCGGAAGTAAATACAATTGAACCGATTCGCTCTTCAAACTCGTTAAATCGGAGCGGACGGTTGTCTTTTGCCGAGGGAAGGCGGAAGCCATGCGCAACAAGCGATTCCTTACGAGCCTGGTCGCCCGCGTACATGGCGTGCAGTTGCGGAATAGTCACATGAGATTCGTCTATAATGGTAAGAAAATCCGAACTGCCGTCCGCCTTGTGCGGAAAATACGAAAGTAGCGTGTCAGGCGGTTCACCGGGAAGCTTCCCCGAAAAATGGCGCGAATAGTTTTCAATGCCGTTGCAATAGCCGACTTCCCGAAGCATCGCGAGGTCATAGCTTGTTCGCCGCTTTAATCTCTCCGCCTCTAGCACCTTCCCCGATTTTTCAAAATGTTTCAGCTGGTCTTTTAGTTCAAACTTAATCGTTTCAATCGCCTTCCTTCGCTCATCCTCGGGAGTGATGAAATGACGCGCGGGAAAAATAAATACCGCCTTCGCTTCCTCCAAAAGTTTCCGGCTAATCGGGTCAACTTTCTGAATAGCCACGATACATTCATTTTCAAATTCAATCCGGTACATGATACGCTCGCTTTGGGGTTGTACCTCCACGACGTTTCCAAGCGCGCGAAATACGCCGGGAGAAAGGTCGGCTGTCGTGCGCGTATAATGAACGCGGGTAAGTGCGCGGATAAGGTTCCCACGCGAGAGGTTTTGTCCTTTTTGCAATTTGATATTTACCTTTTGATATTCTTCGGGGCTTCCTAAGCCGTAGATGCACGAAACGGAGGCGACCACAATGGTGTCTTTTCGAGTGAGGAGCGACTGCGTTGATGCGTGCCGAAGCCGTTATATTTCTTCGTTGATTTGCGCTTCCTTCTCAATGTAGGTATCGGTAACAGGCAAATACGCTTCAGGCTGGTAAAAGTCGTAGTACGAGACGAAATAATGAACAGCGTTATCGGGGAAAAACTCTCGGTATTCCTGCGCGAGTTGAGCGGCGAGTGTCTTGTTGTGCGCGATGACCAGTGTCGGCTTCTGGATCTTCTCTATGACATTGGCTACCGTGAATGTCTTTCCACTTCCGGTTACCCCAAGAAGCGTCTGGTGTGTCCTTCCCGTTTTAAACCCCTCGACGAGCGTTTTTATTGCGCGGGGCTGATCGCCGGCTGGCTGGTATGGGATTTTAAGTTTGAATCTTTGCATAAAGCAAAACTATAGCGCGTAGAGTGACTTTCACAAAGTCCTGTGGTATAAAGAACAGAGAAATTGAACAGCACCCACAACCCTCTACCTAATCCAAAACTATGAAGAAAAACGTGCAAACGGCAGTTGGCCAGTTCATTCGTAACGTTGTAAGGGAGTCTCGAAAAAAAGGGTTTAATGTTAGGGTGAAGAGTTTCGCCAAGCTCCGCGCACACTTGCTCGCACGAAAGCCATAACTGCACCGGGGTACGCTTGCATCGCGTAAAAAGACGCTCGCGGAAGCACTTCCGCGAGCGATGTTTGTATCTGCTCTTCTCACTCGCCACCTCTGTGGCGATGTTCACTCACAAAGAACTCTAGTGCGTAGAATTCCATCGGAGTTATCCAACCCTTCCATTCGTGGAAAATTATTTGTGTTCGTACTCCGCCTTGTTCCGCCCACGCTTTGCGCCCATGGAACACCGCGCAGGGTGATAGAATGCTTTCGCCCTCGTGCCAAATGAAAATATTTCTACCCATTTTCCTCACCCTCAATCTGCATTCCCATTGGCTTTTTCGTACCAGTC
>CAYHOU010000133.1:0-2563 GCA_964358195.1 uncultured Candidatus Saccharibacteria bacterium
GAAGGAAGCGCGGGTCGTATGGTACCGGAGCCTGCTCGCTCCGCGAGGGCGCTTACGGTGAATGCGGCAAAAGGATTATGCCTGCCGACTGGTTGTGCCGCTATTTCTATTCCAAAATCTTTCAGGCTTGAGAACACGGGGTCGGAAAAGACCGTCGTATCAAGCTTGGTGGATTGTAATTTTACGAGAGCCGAGAGAAGGTCGCGCCCAAGTGTCGCGTCAAGTGGCGATTCGGACAAGACTGAAACGGGTCCGGAGTTTTGGCTACCGGTACCCGAAAGGGAGTAGAAGAATATCCCGAGGAGGAGAAGTACCACCCCCCCGAAACCTAAAGCGACTTTTTTATCAATGTGTTCAAAAATGTGCATGGTGAGTACTATTTCGGCACCACAAGACGATAGGTGGAAATGGTAACGGAAAAATTGTATTCCTTTTCGTTTGAGGTGAACGTCATACCGGTAACATCCACGAGACGGAGGCTTTTTTCCATGTCTCTCACGAATGATCGGAATTCATCATACGACCCCGATACGTTAAATTTGAGGCCGACTGGTTTGAAGCGCTTTTGTTGAGGACCGAGCGCGACTGAACCTGCGGTCGTTCCTTCGTCCGCGTTCGTTAGATTGATATTTTTGAGCGTCATACCGTACTGCGCCGCGGCATTATTGATATCAATAATCAATCGCACCGAGTCAATATGGTCGGGAAGAAGCTTTTCCAGACGTTCCCGGTCTTCAAGGGGGATGGCGTTGTATCTTTCAAGAAGTCCGACTCGTGCCTTTTCAATTTCTCTGGTTTTGTTCAGCGCGTCGGTATATCGTCCGCTTTCCTCCCGCAGTTCTTGAATACTGCGGTCCTTGATATTTTGCTTTCCCGTAACCGCGCCATAGGTCGGATTAATATAGCCGAAAAAGATTCCGACTGACGCGAGAAGCAGAAAGATTGAAATAATGTTGCTCATGTGATGATGCGAAGCTACGAATATATGCGAATGCAACGAAAAAATACTAATTCCCGTATCCGACATTCGTATTTTTTCGCTGCATTAGTATTCATTAGTATTAGGACTTACGCACTTTAGTATATTTCATCCCTTTCCCCTTCTGTCATTCCCGCGTAGGCGGGAATCCAGGGCCATACTGCATACTCTGGATTCCCGTTTCCACGGGAATGACACCAAGAAACGAGAAAGTGCGTAAGTCCTAAGTATATTGGTATCATAGTAAAGACTGCCAATTTAATTCGTTACTTCATCGCTCGTATCCGCAGAGTCTTCCACCGCGCTTCCTAGCACCGTCTCCCGATACCGAAGAAGTTCTGTGGCAATGGTGGTTCTAAAATTGAAGAGTACGTCCCCGCTTTCATTGAGTGTGAAATTTGAGAAGACGGGGTCCTTGAACGCTTTCTCGGCGCCGAACACATCGGACTGTAGCGCGACCGCATTGAAACTTCTGGCCTGTCCAAGCATAGAGAGCGTCGCGTCCTTCCCTTCAGTGGCCGCAAAATTAAAATCCTGGAACCGTACGTTTTCCAGTGTCTTTTTTTCCAGTACGTCAAAGAGCGGTGAGAGTGCCCGATGGCTATTCAGGAGTTCCCGCGCTCCCTCAATGCGGATATTCAATTTCGCCGCCTCATCAATGAATTCCGGCTCAAAACTTTTCTTTGCCGCGGCAAGAAGCGCGTCCATTTCCTCAATTGAGTTGACGAGATGCGATTTATAGAAGAACACCGTCGCGGAAAGCCCCACAATGATGAGAAAGATGCAGAGCGAAATAATCGCGAGAAGATTCACGCTCCGCCCTCCTCCCGCGGAAGCCGAAGTCAAAATGAGTGGCGATTTCTTGGGAATAAACGAGGTTTGAATTTGGATGGGCACGATAGTAAAATTCCTAATTCACCTAATTTCTAATTCACCTAATAAAACGACTCTGTCGTTCCCGCGCAGGCGGGAATCCAGGATATGTTGATTACTTCTGGTTCCCCGCTTTCGCGGGGATGACATAAGAATGTCAATTAGAAATTAGATGAATTAGAACTTAGAAATTCCGCGAGCACCGAACAAGAAACGAATGGTCTATCGCTCTCCGCATATCGTAATTATATCCTGCACTTCCCTTAAAGGCCACTTGCGGTTAACTTCCTTCCTGGAGTTTCCGAAACGCTATCCCGACCGCCACGGTGAATTCGGGTCCTACTCCCTGCAATACCTCATCAAGAAACGCGGGAGCAAGCGTCTGCTTGAAAGGATTGGCGCGCACGGACGGCACGGACATATTCCGCTCGGTGAGCGTCTTAATACCGGGGAGATTGGCTCCGCCTCCGGTAAGGACGACGTCTACCACCTTTCGCCCGAATTTGCGCTCGAAATTTTCGAGGACGCGATTTGTTTCCCCGCACACGATGTTGAGAATCGCCGTCGCCACTTCCGTCTCTTCGCCGTTTTGCAAAATCCCTTCGGCGCGTTTCTTTTTTTCCGCCTCTTCCACGCTGATGCCAAGACTCCGCGAAAGCGCGAGGGTTATATCCTGTCCTCCGTGATTAATGATATGGGATGTCCGGATGA
>CAYHOU010000134.1:0-2550 GCA_964358195.1 uncultured Candidatus Saccharibacteria bacterium
AGCGCCCCCGCGGCGGAGCAGTAGCGGAGTAGTCGTAGACTAACGCGGGGGTCCAGTCTCTTTTCTCTTGATTCCCGCCTACGCGGGAACGACAGAAGACTGTCGTTTTGAGCGCCCCCGCGGCGGAGCAGTAGCGGAGTAGTCGTAGACTAACGCGGGGGTCCAATCTGTCATTCCCTTGAAAAAGGGAATCCAGTCTTAGAGTTCTTCATATAAATCTCTCCATTCAGGATTTTCTTTTTCAATTAGCCTTAATTTCCATTTCCTATTCCACTTTTTTAATTGTTTTTCCCGTGTAAGTGCCGCTTCTACGTTCTCCCCGCACACATAATAAACCAGTGTATGCACGCCGTATTTTTTCGTAAAACCCTCTAGTACATTGCTTTTATGTTGGTACACCCGTTTCTTCAAGTCTGAAGTAACACCGATATACAATGTACCGTTGCGTTTGCTTGCGAGGATATAAACGCAATAGTTCATATTCCAGTTCTGGTTTCCCGCCTACGCGGGAATGACAGAAACCAACCCACGTTACTTCATAAGGATACTGCCGGGTTCTTTTTCCCCAAACACTATTTTCTTCATCGCGAAATAATCCGAAATGTCTTCAAAAGCGCGGACCAGCTTTTCTACTGCGGTCGGATAGGCCGAAGCAAGCGAGAGCGTACGCACCGGGTCGGTGAACGCGAGCGCCATTCCCGACGTGCTTTCACGGAGTGCCTCAATAGCGTTCAGCAAGTCTACCTGCATAGTCGCGGTCCCTTTCGGGGTCGGAATGGCCATAAATTCCGAGAGCATTTCTTCATAGTGCCTTATTCTGCCATCAAGATTAGCAAGGTCCGTTCCGTCGTCATTCTGGAGTGCGCGCTCAAATATAATAAGTTCGCTCTCCCCTCCCTCCTTGTGAGCGTTAATCACGGCTCCGATAGCGTTTCCGTACGCTCTAAGCGAGGCGTCGGTATCCTCCCCCTTAGAAAAGGGGGTGCCCGAGTCGGCGAGGGCGGGGGTTGTCTCCTCGGCAAAGACGATATCACTTTCGGTATACACCTTGCCAGGCTTTGCTTCCGGGTAACGCTGAATGAAATCTTCAATAAGTTTTTGCTCCTCCTCGGCGGTAAAGGGCTGACCGGATTGTTTCAGCGCGAGATATTTGGCGAACAATTCTCGGGAAAGACGGTCTGTTTCGGTCCAGTCCCCACCCCCGGGAACGGTTTTCTGCTCAACGGTGCCTTTATCCAGCTCGTCACTCGGCCCTTCTTTCAGAGGGTTCCGGCCAAGCTTTATCTCCTCTCCATCGGTCGTCTTGTCGCCATCAGTATCCGGATTAAGGGTGTCGGTGTGCCATAATTCTTCCTCCCAGTCCTTGAGACCATCGTTATCCTGGTCGCGGGAAAGTACGGCTACCGCCCGTGAAGCCTGTTCGGGGGTAACGCGGCTGAATGTAACTTCAGAACGTCCGCTATACATAAACCAAACACCGCCCCCAACTAGAAGAAGGAAGACGATGCCGATACTGATTTTTGTAGGGTTAGTCATAGGTGGTTGTTATCCCCCTTACTAAAGGGGGTGCCGTATTCTGATACGGCGGGGGTTGTTTTTCTTTTATCCACATCTCAATTTCCCGCAGAACACTTTCCAGATTATTTCGCACTTCTCCTTCCGAGAACCGAAGAAAGGAAACTCCGATTTTTTCCAATTTGCGCTGTCGTTCCACGTCCTTATCAGTTTTTGCATCATGTGTTACGCCATCAATCTCTATGGCGAGTTGCAGTGGTGCACAGTAAAAATCTACGATATACGATAAAATTGGTTTTTGCCGCATGAACGGATAACCTGTCTTTTTGTTCCGTAACTCTTTCCACAATAGGACTTCAGCTAACGTTCCGTTCTTTCGGAGTTCTCGCGATAGTTTTTTGAGTTGTTGGTTGTAGTAGATTTTCATAACAAATCTTTCCCGAATCTCCCTTAGCAAAGGGAGTACTGCGTTCTGACGAAGGAGGGTTGTTAACAACCCCCGCCCTCGCAGACTCGGGCACCCCCTAAAACAACCCCCCAAGGCAGCCCCCTTTGGTAAGGGGGATTAAGGGGGACAGGGATTCCAGTATACCAAATTCTTTCCTTTACCGTGGGAACGAAAAAACACTTCCCGGTTCAGTAGGGCTAAAACCCACGCCCTCGCTATAGAATACATCGGACACAGCGACAACCGCGCGGCCAAGCGCGATGACGTTTTCTCCATACGAGGTTAAAGCTGTGCCGGTAAGATAGTCTCCTGCTTTTGTTTCGGCAATAGCACGAATTCCGTTCGCGTAGTTTTGATACGCGAGTACCAGCGCGGAATGAACCACTTCGGCTTTTGACGGAGGGATAACGCCCGCAATATCGGAGGCAAGACGGTCGTATTTTTGGGCAAGCCGAACGAAACCCTGTAGCGATTCCTCGGACACTTTTGTATATCCCACCACACTGTTCCAAAAAGAAAGCTCCGCATCGGCATCAACCGCGGCCTTTTGTATCGGGGCGCCTATCGCGTTCCCGAATATATGTAGC
>CAYHOU010000135.1:0-2520 GCA_964358195.1 uncultured Candidatus Saccharibacteria bacterium
TGCCGACCAGTACGGGTGTCAGCACGTGATTTACATTCTTAAGTCCGTGGATATGCTTGCCGATAAGCGCGGGCAGGGAAGGAGTAAGCCGTTTCATCCAAGGGAAGACATCCAAGAGGTTAATGCCAAGAATCAAAAGTACGATACCGATAAGGAGACCAAGAGCCAGCGTCGCGGATACGCCAAGCTGGAACACCGAACCGAGCGCTCCAATAACTCCGCCTAAAATGAAAAATGAAACGAGCCGACCGATGTGGAACAAGACCGGCGGCCGAACCTTGTCTCCTTCTTTCGCGAAACTCGTTGACATAGAGAGTACTAAACCACCGACCACCGCCATACAGGTGGAAACCGAAGCAATCAGTCCAACAATAAATGCCGCACCGTACCCAACCGTGCCGGTGGTGGCGAGGTTTACGATATCCAGTTTTTGCAACAGAAGAAATAAACCTACAAACCCAGCCGCGACAGGGAAGGCCAGATTAAAGTCGGACCATTTTGGCGAATGTCTTTGTTTCTCAAGCGAAAGCGTATAGCCGTGGGGTTTCAGCACTTCGGAAAGGTCGCGGGCGATATGTTCGGGTGTTTTATCTCCGAACTCCCCGGTTACCTCCACGGAAAGGTTCGCGAGCGACGCCTTCGCACTCTTCACTTCAGGCACGTCCATAAGTTCACTTTCGGAAAGTGCAATGCACGCTTTGCAGTGCATACCGTTCACATGAAAAATGTATGTTTTCCGATTTGCATCAGCCATCGGTCGCTATTGTACCATACCGTGCTTTGGAAACATTAATTTCCGCCACGTACTATGTTCGTATACGCTTGAGCAAAAAACAATCGTCAAATGTTCCCTCTTCTTTAATCCAACACCATTCCGCCGTAGCGGAATAGTGCGGGGCTTACTTATTCTGTGAGGAGAAGGGGCAGACGGCTAGGCTCTTACCGACCGATTGTACAACATCGCTACGAGATACGTTCCGACATAGGCATAGACGAGGAGCGGGATAAGTCCGAGAAGAAATCCTCCAAGTGTTACTTCTGCTTCGCCAAGCGAGTCCCCGAGTCCCGGAATGTGCATCATTCCCGCGGCAATCGACATGGCCGCGTCCGGCGCGACTGCGACGAAAATAGTACAGACGACATAGAGAATACCCACTGTCAGCGTCGCCGCATTTGCCAACTTTTTCGCATTCAGTTGCATATATATGTTCTTCAATTTGGTTGATAATACTCGACCTTTAATCTCACGCACTTTTTTCCGCAACGACAATGTGTATGTTGGGAAAGTGGCGGTCTGCAACTTGTATATTCTTGAAGCCGACCTCTTTAAGATAGCGAGGAATGACTCCTTTGAAGTTCCCCTCCAGATACTCAATTTTCTCAAAGAAAAGAAGTCTGGGGAAGAGAGTGCTTTTTGTCGGGCCGAGGTCCGCGATAACCACCGTCCCTCCGCTTTTCAGCACGCGGTACATTTCCTTTGTCGCTGTGCGTTTGCTCTCGTCCGGCATATGGTGAAGCGCAAGCGTACTGAAACAGATGTCAACTGATTGGTCGGGAAGCGGGAGCGCCTCGGCGAACGCTTCTTTGAGTTCAACCGACAACTGCGCCTTTGCCAATCGTCGCTCCGCAATCCCAAGCGCCTTCCTATCCGGGTCAAGCCCGATACATCGAATGTTTGGGAACTTCTGTTTGACAGCATTAAGAAGTACGCCCGTCCCGCACCCGATATCCGCCACCGCGATACCGTCCCGAAGCTTTGCCGCGCTGAGTACTTTTGCCCTAAAACGTGGTCCCAGCCCGCCGAGAATGCAAAAGAAGTCAAAGAGTGGCGTGAGAATAGGCCATGTAACCGGCGGAATGTAGTTGTAATCGGGTTTGTAGATCATGTCGGTTTGTTATTCGCCTTTCTCAATTGCGGCAGTAGCTCTTTCCAGAAAAAGAATCCGACAATTGGAAACAGGAGCGCGGTATAGAGTCCGGGATAATAGCTCCACGAGACGAGCGCCTTCCAGATGTGATGCAACTGCACAATATACACAAGCCCCAAGACAACCATCATGCGCAAACGCCACCGCTCGCTTATCGTCATCAAAAAGGCAACGACGAGTAAAAGCCAAAACATAACCTGAAACGTAACGAACATAATTTCGTGTTCGCTCATCCGCTCAAGCGGTCTAAAAATAAATTCGCTTACCGCATCCGCCTTATAAAATCCGGTGCGGAATTCTTCAATGCCGTGCAGTATGAACAGAGGTATTGAAAGACCGAAAATAATTTTGAGTCGCTTTGCTATCATTAGAGTATCTTACACCTAAAACCGTGGCAGGTTTTCCACCGCATGGCTTGTAATTTCTAAGTTGCAACTTCTATTTTCCTTGCACCACGCCTCGCATTTCTCCGCCCACTCCTTATCGGCATAGTAGAAACCGCATTCTCCGCACCGGATAAGCTGTTTTTTTGACCTCGGAATAAAAGCTGGTGTTTGCCTCGCGTATGAGTTCCAGACCTCGCCGAATTCCC
>CAYHOU010000136.1:0-2514 GCA_964358195.1 uncultured Candidatus Saccharibacteria bacterium
TTTCATGCGTCTATCATATCCCAATCGTTCAAATCTCAAAGACGAGTTGCCAGTACGCATACTTCCCCTCAAACGGCCCCCTTGCGCCATAACATTAGGCATTGCAACCAAAAGTCTCTCCCTCATTAAACACATCCTCCCTTTCCTTCTTTTGCGTTGTCACTTCAACGATGAGGGCGCAATTCTCCTCAGCATCGTCACCATAGAACTTTTTCGCTCTCGCACTTCCTTTGATGACCCGCCATCCCTCAAGTATGTGTCTGAACATTGCCAGTACCATGCGGTCTTTTCCCAACCACTCTGCTGGTATCGCAGTGGCATCAGGCGTCCCGATGCGACCATATTCGTTCAATTCTTCCGCCCACTGTCTTAGCAACGGAACTTCGCAATGTCCATTCTGCGCGAGAAGGATGGTCACTGTATCAGTTCTTGCCTCTGCAGCTGGTGTGATAGTAAGTATCATAGATGTCCTTTCTGCTATTGTGCCGATGCAAAGCCTACTACAGAACCAACTGTATGTCCAAAACAAAACACCCCCACCGATTAAAGTCGGAGGGGTGTTGTGGCAGGAGTGTCTATTCATTCATCAGAAACACATCCTCAATCGCGCGTTGTTTGAGTGCTTTCGTAATGCGGTAGGCGAGAAGAAGGGAAGGATTCAAGTGTGGGTGCGGATAACCAAAGGCGTCTCCCTTAGTGGGGCACTTTGTATTTTAGCACCAATCCACGGCCGTGGATTGGTGCTAAAAGATAAGATTCCTCTCAAATGCCACGTCAAGAGATACCTGTTAATAGCCACTCACCAAATTCTCTTCTAGTAAACACCTCACTTGCCCTGCTGTGCGGGAGCGTGTAGGCTGTTTCTGGGCACATAGACAAAAAGAATCACCTAACAAAATACAACAGGAGACAAACAATGAATACTGACTCAAGCACAGCTGAACCGATTGTGAAAGAAATCATTCCAGACGTTTTGGCCCAGCGGTATGCGAGTACCCCTATGGTGAACCTGTGGGGACCGCGAAACAGAGTTATTCTGGAGCGAAAATTCTGGCTCGCCGTTCTTCAGGGACAGAGCAGGCTCGGTGTCCCCGTGCCGGACGTAGCGTTTCCGGCATACGCAAATCATGTCGGCAACATTGATTTTGCTTCAATCAAGAGGCGCGAACTGAAAACAAAACAAGACGTGGTCGCACGAGTGGAGGAATTCAACGCGCTGGCCGGGTTTGAACTTATCGGCATCGGTCTGACCTCTCGCGATACCACGGACAACGTCGAACAGTTCATAATCAGAACGGCGCTTGAACACGTCGGGCAAAGAGTAATCGCCGTAGCTGAACGATTCGGGCGTAAGGCCACTGAATTCGCTCTGCTCGATCTTTCTGGGCGGTCTCACAACGTTGCGGGTCAGACAATTACGCTCGGCAAGCGATTCGCTAACTTTGCCGAAGAACTCCTTATTGCTTACAACCGACTTGAGCACTTCATCGCCTCATATCCGCTTCGGGGTATCAAGGGGGCGATGGGAACACAGCAAGATATGGCGGATATCCTGGGAAGCGCCGCGAAAGTGCGTGAGCTCGAGGAGTATGTCCGCATCTATCTCGGTTTCGGGGGCGTACTCGATAGCGTGGGTCAAGTATACCCACGGTCTCTTGATTTTGAGACGGTCAGTGTTCTGGCCCAGCTCGGTTCTTCCATGGGGAATCTGGCGAAGATGATTCGACTTATGGCGGGCCAAGACCTTCTTCATGAGGGGTTTAGGGCCGGTCAGACCGGCTCATTCGCACAGCCGCATAAGATAAACAGCCGAACGGCTGAACGCCTTAACGGTTCTCAGCATGTCTTAGGGGGGTTCCTTGATATGACCCAAAGTCTGCTGGGCGACCAGTGGAACGAGGGGGATGTGAGTTGCTCAATCATTCGCCGAGTGGCGATGCAAGGGGCCTTCTTCGTGTTTGACGGCATGTGCGAAGCTACGCTGCACATTCTTGATGAGATGGAAGTATTTCCCGAGATGGTGCAGGCCGAACTGAAACGCTACCTTCCGTTTCTCTCAACGACGCGTCTACTCATGGCGGCATGCAAAAAGGGAAAAGGGAGGGACCCTATGCATAGTCTGATCAAGAAGCATGCCGTAGTGGCGCTCACGGTAATGCGCCGCGGAAAGGGAAACCCATTCCTGGAAACCCTTTCGGCCGACAGAGAGTTTCCACTCAGTCCGGCGGAAATCACGGCACTCACAGCAGAGCCGAATCACGGACTTGCTCCCGAGCAAATTGAAAAAGTGTGCGGAAAGATTGCCGTGCTTACGGAAAGATTTCCCGAAGCGGCAACGTATGCACCGGAACCAATGCTCTAAAAACGGTTTCGTGACAGGTCTTCAGGGCGCTCGCGTGCGAGCGCCTTTTTTATACAAAAACAAAACACCCCCGCCGTGAGGCGGGGGTGTTTTGTTTAGCGAGTTAGGCTCGCTGTACGTTGACTGCGTTGAGGCCTTTCGGAGACTCTTCA
>CAYHOU010000137.1:0-2460 GCA_964358195.1 uncultured Candidatus Saccharibacteria bacterium
ATTTCTGCGTAAGTCCTAATACAAAAACGGGCGTTTTTCACAACGTCTTCGTTTGTTATGGGGACGAATCGAGCTGGCTTCCGCACCGTGGCGCGACCTTTTATTTCTTTCTTTTTCTCACTGACGCATTTCGTATAAGCTCCTTGAGGCGAAAGGTAATGAGATGAAAGAGTACAACATGATATGACTCTACAAGAGGCGTGGAGTGCGCGGGAACCACCACAGAGATGTCCGCGAGTTCTTTCATGGCGCCCCCGTCAAATCCAGAAATACCAATAGCGGTACCGCCATTGTCTTTCGCAAATTGAAGTGCTTTGAGGAGATTCTGCGACCATGCTCCGGCTTTGTCCTTCCCTGCCCCTCCGTGAACACTAAAAGCGATGACGATGCCCCCCTTGCTCCAATAGGTGTTGAGTATCCCCGTATACGCCTCATGCCAGCCCCAGTCGTTCACGGCCGCGCTTATCATCGGGATATTGTCTGCCAGCGCGATAGCGCGAAGTCCCCTCTCGTGCGGATGCTCAATGGTAGTTTTTATCAAATCGCCCACAAAGTGCGTGGCGGTTCCTGCCGAGCCACCGTTCCCGATGACGAACACCCACTTCCCTTTCTTCCATGCGTCAAAGAGCGCGTCAACCACGCGGGAAATGGCCTTGTTCTGCTTCAAGAGCTTCTTTGAAATGTCCGCGCTCTCTGTAAGATAGTTGGTGGCAAATGTTGCATGCGACATAGAGGAAAACATTATACCCTATTTCTTAACTTCACGCAACAACGTAGCGTTCGTTTGTATCACGGTATGAGAAATCAAGAGGAGGTGGTTTTGAGTCGCATTACAAACTATACCCCGCCTGTTTACCGTCTGCATAAAACATCCTAACGGTATCAAGCGAGAGTTGACCGGTATCGTAGCCCCACTTATCAATCTTCTTTAAGATGTCATTCGGGACGGTGATGATATGACACCCTGCCTTTTCCGCCTGCGTGATATTGATAACCTCTCGAGTACTCGCCCAGAGCAGTTCAGCCTTTTTGTTTTTCGCGAGTAATGCCTTCGCTTTTTTCATAAGCGGAATCGGGTCGCGCCCGGTATCCGCGATTCTCCCCGCGAAAACCGAAACGACAGAAGCTGTCTTCGGTGAGAGCGCCTTGGCTGTCGCCTCCACCTGCGCGAGAGTAAGAATAGCAGTCACATTAACTTTGATGCCATCCTCTGCCAGCCGTTTGACGAGCGGAAGCGAGGAGGCTCCTTTCGTATTCGTGATTGGAATCTTCACGTATACATTTTTCCCCCACGACGCAATCAATTTCGCTTGTCGTTCCATTTCCGAAAAATCGTCCGAAAATACTTCAAACGAAATTGGCTTGTCGGGAATCGCCGCAATAATTTCTTTAGCGAATCTTGCATAGTCAGACACACCTCCTTTGCGCATCAGTGTCGGGTTCGTCGTAAAGCCCCTGATGAAGGGTTTTCTTGCC
Organism: uncultured Candidatus Saccharibacteria bacterium; assembly: GCA_964358195.1. Classification (GTDB taxonomy): domain Bacteria; phylum Patescibacteriota; class Minisyncoccia; order Phycocordibacterales; family UBA10002; genus UBA10002. The sequence goes on from CAYHOU010000137.1 coordinate 1,477, forward strand.
ATCTCGAGCATGGAGGCCTTCTCGGCCCCGTCCGCAAAGATTTTTACCTTTAAATTCTTAATTGGTAGCATACCTTTGTAACTCTCCATTAGCCTAGGAAATTGTATACTCCTCACTGCAAATAGACAATCAAAAGGCCATCTGACTCCAGATGGCCTCAAGTAATTGTTTCTCTCTTTAATACTTCTTGAGAAGTTCGTCGAGGTTTAAGTTCTTCCAGGAAAAGTGAAGTTCCTTTGCTCCGAAACTAAGCAATTTCTCGTTGGAGACTGGATGGTCGTACACAGGGATACCGATGACTGGAGCCCCAGCCACAACCCCCGATTCTACTCCACGAGGTTAATCTTCGAACACCAACTGCTCTTTCGGGCTAATGCCCATGATACAGGCAGTTTCGAGAAAGCAGTCGGGTGCCGGTTTTGGACGCTTCACGTCGGTGGGGAGGACGATCTCGTGGAGCGTAAATAGCTTCGCGAGTCCTGAACGCTTTAGCAGTATGATGCCTTTATCGACATCCACGGCTGTTCCGATCGTCATCGGAATTCCCGCGCACCGAAGCTTACCGTACACTTCGAGAAAACCTGCGCGTGGTCGCAAATCAATTTCGTTCACGAGGTCGTGATAATGTGCCCACTTTCTGTCAAGAAATCTTTGCGCCTCTTTCCCCGACGGCTTTGGTTTGTCGGGAAGGAGTGCGTAAATTTGCTCCACAATCGGGCCATCAGGACCGCCGATAAAATTCGGCACTTTCCTGATGGCTTCTTCCGGACTGCCGAGAGAAACTCCGATTTCGTTTGCAGCGCATATCCATGCGCCGTGATGAGCCGGCTCAACATTCACGACCGTTCCCTCAAGGTCAAAGGCAACACCTTTGATCATATAGTTCCTTTCTGTTTATGATTTTGAGGTTTACTGCTTCTTAAAATAACAAGGCAACTCGTCTTTGAGATTTGAACGATTGGGATATGATAGACGCATGAAAAA
>CAYHOU010000138.1:0-2438 GCA_964358195.1 uncultured Candidatus Saccharibacteria bacterium
GCTTCGGCGGGCAGGCATCCCTCTTTGTTTTGTGCCACAAGGGTACTTCTTGTTTTATGAATAAAACAAAGTCGCGCGCGGAATCTTTTTTGAATGGAATGGGCGACGGGGCGGACGGCGGGCTGGCTATTGAATTATAAATCACTATTGGTTGGGAAAGCAATAACTTCTATACTGTGGATATGTTGATTACAAAAAGACTGGGACAAAACATCAAGCAAATCAGAACGAGGAAGCAAATGTCGCAGGGCGACATTTGCAGGGCATTAGATATGGACAGGGGGTATATGAGTGCCATTGAAAATGGCAAGAAAAATATCACACTTTTTCAGCTTGAGCGATTAGCGAAAGCGTTGAGTGTGGGAGCGAACGAACTGTTAAGATAGAGTATGAAATTAAAGCAAGTCATAAATCTCAAGGATTGGCAGCAACGGAATATCTCCGTAGGATACGGTACACGAGATAAAACGGTTTTGAAGCGTACCAAAAAGGGAAAGGTATATTTTCTTGCAAAAACATACGATAAAGACCTTGGCGAGCTACGTTCAGAAGTGTGCGCGTCAGCACTAGGAAGACTTTTTGGTTTTCCGGTTCAGAAGACTTGGTTATGCAGGATTCCGCAATATAAGATTCTTAAGTTGCGACACTCAATCGGCGTGCTTATTCAGTTAGACGTTAGGAGACAAAGGGACACGAGACGAAATCAATTTAGGGAAGACTTGCTGCATGGAGCGTCAATCATCTCACTGATTGATAAGAAATTTTCGGCGTTGAAAAATGAAAAGGAGCGAAGGAAAGTGTACACACTGAAACTGGTTGTTGATGCAATACGAAACTATGTCGAGAAACACAAAAACTCCAAAATTATCTGGGATCAATTCTTCGAGCTTCTCGCCTTTGATGCGCTTATCGGCGGAACCGACAGGCATTACAACAACTGGGGCATCTTGGAGAAAGCAGATACAGGCGAATTTATTCGCCTCTCACCCGCGTTTGATAACGGAATAAGTCTGCTCTGGAAAATTGACGAGTACGCTCCCAAGTTTATGAAGGACTTGTTCACAAGAGATTTCCCACGAAGAGCGGAAGCAATGTTTAAGAAAATCGGGGGTGGGAAGTATACTTTGTTCGAGGTTTTGGAGGAATTACATAAAATCGGAGACTACAAAGGTTCAAACGTTGTTGAAAAGTTGTTGGAGCGTGTACATAAGGTAAGAGATTCCAGAATAAAGTGGGCAATTTTTAACAATGTGCCGCAAAGGGTGCAATTTCAGACAAAAAAAGATGAGCTAGGGTTAATCTACGAATATGCTAGAATTAGACTAGATTTGCTTAAACAAGTCTTGAACAAATTGCAAAAACAATGAATGCCCTGCGCTATAAGGTCATATATCGAAATGGAGACAGGATTCCTGTTGAAATTGCCAATTTCTATCGTGCTGCCGATGGTGCTTTTGTGTTTGAATATGTTGATAATGCAAAGTACGAATTTCCGGGCTTCGATGTTTCAAAGAAGAGGTGCGAAAGCAGTCAGCTATGGGAGCAAATTTCTTTTCGCGTTCCTAATAATATCCGAAACCAAAATCCAAATGTGCCAACTGAAGAACTGCTACTGCTTACCGAAGGTAAGCTCGTAACCGACCATTTTGAGTTTCAGATAATACCCTAACCTGAAAAAGCACGGCGGACCTTGTGGTTGACAAAATAATTTTTTTGGTATAAGATAAACACAATTCTTCAAAACTCAAACGAGACAATTATCGTCGAAGGTTCAACAACAAATTATTTTGCTATTGAACTCAACAGGTATTATCACCTTCGATTCACGCAAGAAGAAATCTTACCAAAAGCGGGAACCGAAGGGGTCCCGCTTTTGTGTTTTGAGAATAAAGGTCGAATTATCAGAGGATAACCTTTCCCAAATATGGCACATCCTAAAACAACCGGTAAAAGCGCGGCGAGCAGAGCTTCTGCGGTTCTACGCAATCCGCGTTCGTCACAGGCAGCAAAGTCTGCCGCAGCGAGCGCATTATCACAACGGCACGGAACAGGACATAGAAAATAGGAAGAGCGCAACAGCTTAAAAATCCTCGGGACCCCTACGCGCCTGCGTTGCTGGATTGAACGATTGAGTTACGAGTACGACAATGGCGGAGTGCTAACCGAGGGGCTACAAAACAGTCGAGGTAAGCGGCTGTTTTTGTTTGCAAAAAAATGCTAGGATTTTAAGAATATGCCGAGAGCAGAAGCAAAAAAGGATAAAACGAAAGTTGTAGACGCGTATACACACAAAGGAAAGAAACGGACAAATAATCCGCCAGTTGGTCTTGTGTCGTCGCAAACTGACAAGCTGAACGGCATTACAAAATATGCGCACGACCCTCATATTGACCCGTATCTTTCGTGGGCGGGTAAAAAAGAAGGCAACGAAGTCAATG
>CAYHOU010000139.1:0-2397 GCA_964358195.1 uncultured Candidatus Saccharibacteria bacterium
CAGGCGGAACTTGGACTTACGGGCGCGCTAAAGTCGCTCTTTGCAGTCGCGGAGGCGTACCCCGACCTTAAGGCCAATCAGAACTTCGCCGAACTTCAGGGAGAGCTTTCCGATACGGAAAACAAAATTCAAGCGTCCCGCCGGTTCTATAACGGCACGGTGCAGGACCTCAACACCGGAGTCGAGCAATTTCCGAATAATCTTGTGGCGGGGTTCTTCAAAATCGCCAAACTCGAATTCTTCGAGCTTGAAGCGGATGAAGCGGCGGCCCGCAACCCGGTTGCGGTCAAATTCTAAATACTAAACTCTAAATCCTAAACAAATTCCAGACTTTAAATTCTAAACTTTCCACAGCAGAGTCAAACTCGTTTGAGTTTTTTGGTTTTATAGTTTGTGATTTGTCTAGAGTTTAGGATTTCGGATTTAGGATTTTTCCCTATGGCCAGTCTCTACCACAATCAATCCAAAAACGTCGCCAAGACATGGACCCTCATGTCCGTGTTTTTCGTGATTATCATTTTTCTTGGTTGGTTCTTGAGTCAGTACTATGGCAACCCCGTCATTCTCTACGGATTCTTCGCGTTCAGCGTCATAATGAACATCGCGAGCTACTGGTGGAGCGATAAAATAGTGTTGAAGATGAGCGGAGCGAAGCCCGCCAGCCGAGAAGAATTTTTTAACCTCTACACGGTCACGGAAAATCTTTCCATCACGGCGGGACTTCCTCTGCCGCGACTCTATGTAATTCACGACCCCGCGCCGAACGCGTTTGCGACAGGACGCGACAAAGAACACGGTGTGGTGTGCGCAACGACGGGACTCCTTCAACTTTTGAACCGTAGCGAGCTGGAAGGAGTCATCGCGCACGAGCTATCCCACATCGGCAACCGTGATATTCTCATCTCAACCGTTGTAGTGGTACTCGTGGGATTCATCACGCTTCTTGCGGACTTTTTTATGCGCAGTATGTGGTTTGGCGGCGGGAACAACCGCGAACGCGGCGGGGGACAGCTCGGGGCGATTCTTATGATTGTCGGCATCGTACTCACGATTCTCTCGCCGATTATAGCGACGCTTATGCAACTTGCGATTTCCCGAAAGCGCGAATTTCTCGCGGATGCATCCGGCGCGCTTCTCACCCGCTATCCCGAAGGTCTTGCAAGTGCGCTTCAGAAAATCGCGCAGTACTCTCGCCCGATGGCAAAGGCCAACCACGCCACCGCGCATCTTTTTATCGCCAATCCATTCGGTCGTAAGGCAAACGGTGGAGTCGGGTTTCTCACAAAGGTCTTTAGCACGCATCCGCCTGTCGAGGAACGTGTCAGAGCGCTTCTCGGAAAGTAATTATCTATGTCGGACATCAATTCGGAACAGGAGGCACTCCAGTGGAAGCGGCTGAAGAAACTCAATCTCATCGGCGCTCGTTTCGACTATCTTACCCACGTCAGTCTCATTGACCGAGTGCTTGCACGTGTGTTTCTCCCGCTTCTTCCACCGGCTGTGACGCCAAACGCGATTACGGTTTTTCGGTTCATTTCCATTCCAGTTATCGCATTTCTTCTTGTCACCGGTTTTCCGCTTGCGGGGGCAGTCCTCTTCGTCATAGCCGCTTTTTCCGATGCTCTCGATGGGTCGCTTGCGCGAACGACGCACCAAATCACCAAATGGGGAATCGTGGCCGACCCTCTCGCCGACAAGCTGCTCATCGGCTCCGTTGCCGTAGTCGCCATTACAAAATATCTCGGCATCGGCATCACCGCGCTCATTGTCGGCATCGAACTTATTCTCGTCGTGTCCGCCTACGTTCGCTACAGCGGCAAACTCACTCCCGCAAAGACGGTGGGAAAGCTCAAAATGGTTTTGCAGTCTGTCGGTGTCGGCTTTGTTCTGCTCTATGGGGTCGTCCCGAATCCAATCATTCTTCTTACGGGCCAGTATATTCTCTACGCTGCGATAGCATTCGGCTTCGCATCTCTTTTTGTGTATCGCTCCATATAAGTTGAAAGTGTAAAGTTGAAAGTGTAAAGTAAACCCGTCCTATCTAAAGCGGAAGGGTGCCGGAGCGGTCTAACGGGCTACCCTGGAAAGGTGGTATATCCGAAAGGGTATCGCGAGTTTTCCCGATTTGTCTAGACATTCAAACTTAGAGCATGTTCCGAAACCATTGACGTTACGAGAAGTTGTGGTGCGCGGCGAGAATGCGGCGAGGAAAATGAAGAATAGCTTTGCTATTTTGAGTTTTCCGAGGCGTTCGTTCGCAGCCCGCAACACGATTTCGCAGTAGGCAAGGGTTTTGGAACATGCTCTATGCAGAATGTGTAGGCACAAATCGCAATCCCGTTAAAAGCGGAGACGTCGCATAGTGGCCTAGTGCGCTATGTTGCCCCGCTTTGCTTA
>CAYHOU010000140.1:0-2390 GCA_964358195.1 uncultured Candidatus Saccharibacteria bacterium
AAGAGCCAGATTTTTTCAAAGTACGCCAAGCTCATCTCAAACGAGGCGCGAATGGCGAAAGGTAATAAAGACGCTCCGGCGCTTCGGGCGGCTATTGAACGCGCGCGGAAGGAAAATATGCCGAACGATAATATTGAACGCGCCATTAAGAAAGCGACCGAGGGCGGGGACGCACTGGAGCAGATTATGTATGAAGGATACGGGCCGGGAGGCGTGGCGCTTCTCATTGAAGTTCTTACCGACAGCCGAAATCGTTCTGCGGGGGAAATAAAACATCTGCTGGCGGAAAATGGTGGTAATCTTGCAAGCCCGGGTGCGGCCGTATGGGCGTTTGAGAAACAGGCGCGTCTCGAAGGAAACACCCCTCCTGCCGACCTGCCTGCCGAAGCCTCGGCGCAGGCGGGAGACGGCAGTGCTCCCCTTGCTAGGGGAGATTGGGTTGCGACGACGACAGTCCCGCTGGAAGACGCGGATTTGGAGAAACTGGACAAGCTGGTGGAAGCACTGGAAGCGAATGAGGATGTTCAAGAGGTCATAACTAATGCTGAATAAGAATTCAGCATTAGAATTTCTAAGTTCTAATTCCTAATTTCTAATAAAATGACTAAACCTGAAAACAGATTCTTTGATTGGAAATTAGATATTAGTAATTAGACATTGCAATTGTGCGGATAATTGCCATTGACCCCGGCTACGAGCGACTTGGTATCGCCGTACTTGAGAGACAGCCCCCCAAGGCAGCCCCCTTTGGTAAGGGGGATTCCCGAAGGAGAGAGGTCCTGCTCTTTTCTTCGTGCGTCCGCACGCCAAAAGAACTCCCGCACGCAGAGCGCCTCCTCCGCATTGCGACTGAAGTGCGAAAAGTAATTGACGAGTTTGAGCCGGAGGGATGCGCGATTGAAACGCTTTTTCTCGGCGTAAACCAGAAGACCGTGATGCCTGTCGCCGAAGCGCGGGGGGCGGTACTTGTTGAAGCCGCGCGCGCCAACCTTGCGGTGTATGAATACACCCCGCTTCAGATAAAAATCGCTGTAACGGGATATGGAAGAAGCGAGAAGACACAGGTAACCGAGATGGTGAAGAAACTTATTTTAGTCCCTGAAAAGACATCCCTCCTGCCTAAGAAGGCAGTGCTCCCTTTGTTAAGGGAGAATAAGTCCACCCGGCTGGATGACGAATATGACGCGATTGCGGTGGGACTGACGTGCCTGGCGTCAGAACGCCAGAAAAAAGGTTAGGGTTAAGAAGAAAGGTGTGGTTGTAAAGACTGGCTTCCTAACCTCCTTTCTAATCCGGCATCCTAACCGTAACCTCTTGGGCAGGATATCCACACCTCCCCTCCCCTTGCCAAAATCTAATGGTATTGATACATTCGGGAACAACTTAGTAATTAGAATTAGTAAAAGTATGGATCCCGTTAGAAATCGCGGGCGCGATTGAATCGGGAAATGTGGTTATAAAAAGTAATTATCAGGTTAATTACAATGGGTATGCGGCGGCCTTTGCGTCCGCGTCCTATTTCTAACGGGATGGACGAAGACACGGTAGCTCCCGGAGCCGATGGAGCGGAAGGCGAGGGAGAAGAAAAAGAAGTTGATCCGGATATGCTGGAAGATACGTTTGACGATGTAGACCCTCTCTAACGAGCGCAGACAAACGCGGACTTGACGCAGACCTACGCAGAAACAAAAAATCCCGATGATTCGGGATTTTTTGTTTGGCTATCTCTCGATTTTGACAAATCGGTGCTTCCCTATCCGATACGTTCCTATCTTGGCAGGAAACGTATCGTCGCTAATTTTTTCACCAGATTCATACTGTGAAATTGCGCCCCCTTCAAGTAACCGCCGAAACTCTGATTTTGAGATTACGACTCCAGTCTTTACAATGGCGTCTATGAGAAGCTCGTGTTCTGTTGCCTTTATCACGTGGACATCCTTGGGTATTTCGTGCGCGATAAATGTCGCATTGAATGAGCTATGGGCTTTTTTTGCCTCATCCGCTCCGTGTAGAAGCGAAACAACCGCCTCCGCGAGTTTCATTTTTTCTTCTTTCGGATTGGCACCTGATTCAAGGTTGCTCTTCATTGCCGAAATATCGCTATAGGAAAGAAGGGTGCAGAGTTCGGCGGCGGGAATAATCGCCCCGTCCGGCCAGCTCATAATTTTCCCGAAGCAGTCGACGGGCGTATCAAGAAAGCTCACCATATTGCCTTCGGTCTTCCCCATCTTTTTCCCCGCGGGGTCTGCAAGAAGTTTCATCGCGATGACGAATTTTTCTTTACCCTTCAACTTTTTCATTAGATCGCGCCCGACAAGCATATTGAAGGTTTGGGCATTCCCCCCCACCTCCCCATCCACGTCCATCGCGACGCTGTCGTAGCCTTGCAT
>CAYHOU010000141.1:0-2366 GCA_964358195.1 uncultured Candidatus Saccharibacteria bacterium
TGATTATCCGAGCATCGGTCCCGAACACGCGAATCTTCACGACACGGGACGGATTACCTACACGCACGCAACCGACACCGAAGCACTTCACGCGTTCAAACTCCTTTCAAAATTGGAAGGCATTATTCCCGCGCTTGAGTCCGCGCACGCCGTCGCGGAGGCGCTTAAAGTTGCTCCGAAGATGTCAAAAGATACAATCATTATCGTGAACCTCTCCGGCCGCGGCGATAAAGATTTAAACACGGTAACGAATCTGCTATGACTTATTCTCCCTTTGTAACCTGTAGTCGTAGACTAAAGGGAACACTGCCGTCTCCTGCCTGCGCCGAGGCTTCGGCAGGCGGGTCGGCAGGAGGGATTTAGTTTCGTATTTCGTACCCAGTTCGTATGTTCGTATTGTATGAGTATGGCCTCACTATCTAAAAAATTCGCAGAAGTAAAAAATGAGCATCGCACCGCCTTTATGCCTTTTCTCGTTGCCGGCGACCCCGACTTTAAGAAGAGTCTTGGAATCGTCAAGCATATAGCGGAGCACGCCGACCTCTTGGAGCTCGGCTTTCCGTACAGCGACCCACTTGCGGACGGCCCCACGATTCAATCTGCCGATGGTAGAGCGCTTGCTTCCGGTATGACGACCGATAAGGTCTTTGAACTTATCGCACAATTTCGGAAATCTTCAGCGATTCCGATAAGCGTGCTTGTATACGCGAATCTTGTCTATCAGCAAGGTATTGATAAGTTCTATCGCAAGGCGAAAGAGGCAGGCATAGACGGTGTACTGGTACCGGATGTACCGGTGGAAGAAGCGGAGCCATTCGTCGTAGCGGCAAAAAAGTACGGCATCGCCCCGATTTTTCTTGTCGCGCAGACCACCACCGATGATCGGTTGAAGAAAATTCTGAAATACGCAAGCGGTTATCTGTATCTTGTCTCGGTGCTCGGTGTGACGGGGAGGCGAACCTCCTTTAGTGAAGAAACCACAGCATTCATCAAACGCATCCGCTCGCAAACTAATGTGCCACTTGCCGTCGGTTTCGGTATCTCCACTCCCGAACAAGCTAGAAGCTTCGCCACAGCCGGTGCCGACGGCATCATCGTTGGCAGTGCGCTCATTGACCTCATCTACATATCTAGCTCCGGTCCTAAACTCACCTCCTTCCTCAAACAATTCTCAAATTTGTAAGTCTGCATCTCCCCCTCAGTTGAGGGGGAGTGCCGAGTCTGCGAGGCGAGGGGGTGGTGTTGATTCGTATATTCGTACCAATTCGTAATTCGTATTATATGCTCATAAAAATCTGCGGCATAACAAATATTGAGATAGCCAAATCCGCCTCCTCCGCCGGAGCGGATTTTCTCGGCTTTAATTTCGTGCCAACTTCCAAACGCTGTATCACCAGAGAAACCGCGAAAGAAATTATCGCAAGTCTTCGTCGGCCTCGTCCCGTGGCGCACAAAGTGCGCTTTACGGGGGTGTTTCAAAATCAATCGCTTGAGTTCGTGAACCAAACTGCGGATAGGCTTGACCTTGATTTCGTACAGCTCCACGGAGGTGAGTCACCGGAGTATTGTGCGTTTATAAACCGTCCGGTTATCAAGGTGTTCAGTGTGGACGCGGATTTTGACGCGCAAGCGGTGATAAAGCAGATGGAACCCTACCCAGCGCACTACTTTATGCTTGACCGAAAGAAGAAGGGAATGACCGAGCGAGAGCGAGGAAATACTGAGGCGAGCACGCCGAACGTAGGCGCGATGCTTGATTTGAAAGAAGTTGCAGTGGTTGCCGAAGAGTTTTCGGTCATGCTCGCCGGCGGTCTCACACCTGAAAATGTTCGCGCGGCGGTTAAAGCTTCCGGTCGTATTAAAGGAGTTGATGTTGCGGGGGGAGTGGAAACGAACGGCGAAAAAGACCCGCAAAAAATTAAAGATTTTATCAAAGCGGTCACACAATAATTTTCGGTCAATTTCTCGCCACTCCCTTATAAGCTAATTCGCACGAATTAGCCTATGTACGTGGAGGGGGAAGTGGTATGATGAAGAAATGAAAGAACTTGAGAAAACGCTGAAGGCCCTCGCGAACAAGAGACGGCTCGCTATCCTGCATCACCTCAAAAAGAACAAAGAGGCAACCGTCACCGAATTCGCTGAAGCGATTAACCTTTCGTTTCGCTCCACCTCCCGTCACCTTTCCATTCTATTTAGCGCGGGAGTTTTGGAAAAGCGTCAGCAATCAACTGAAGTCTACTATTTCCTCGCGGGCAGGAAGCACCAGACGACCGAGCACGTCCTCTCGCTTTTGTAGGCAGTGACAGTGAAAGCGATAACGGAAGTTGCCACCGTTACTGAAGTTGGCAACGCATCGGAATGTG
>CAYHOU010000142.1:0-2330 GCA_964358195.1 uncultured Candidatus Saccharibacteria bacterium
TACCGTTTGAATAGGGGTAAGCGCGATGCCCTGCCCGTAGGATGCGGTGGCGAGTTCTATATCGCGTCCGCTTTCAAGATTCCGTACCAATCCCGCGGCTTCACTCGGAAGGTCTATACCTGTTTCTTCACCGAGTCCGAACTCTTTGAAGTACGCCCGAAATGGGTCCTTGCCGAGCCGGAGCGCCACGGTCGCCACACCGGTGTTGAGCGACTGGTTCAGCACCTCCTGCATGTTCACAACTCCGCGCCCCTTTCCGTCAAAGTTGGAAATCGTCTTTCCGTTCAGCGTCAGCGAGCCGAGGTCGGTATAGGTGCTGGTCGCGGTAATGACGCCCGCGTCAAGACCGGCCGCCATTGTAAGTGGCTTCAGGATTGAGCCCATTTCGTAGACGTTTTCCACGAGCGAGTTGGTAAACCGACCTGCGTCCGTCTCTTTGCCATATTCGTTTGGGTCAAACGAAGGGGAAAGCCCCATAGCATAGATACGCCCATTTCGCGGGTCCATAATAATCCCGCCGACTCGGTCGGCATCGTATTTCTCCTCAAGGTCGCGGAGTGTACCTTCAAGAAAATGCTGGACGCTCGGTTCTATGGAGGTAACTATGTCACCCTCGGCGTGCGCTTCGCCAACCGCCTTTTTAACTTTTGAAAATATTTCCGCTAAAAAGTTCTGATAGAGGTTGGACGTGTCGCGGTACAAGGTATCGGCATAATATCGCTCAAGACCGGCACGGCCGGTGAGTACATCACCGTCAAACCCAACAAACCCAAGTACGTGGGACGCGAGAAGACCTCCGGGATAAAAGCGCCACCTATCTTTGTAGAGCGAAACTCCTTTCAATTTGAGTGCCGAAATCTTCGTCGCGGTTTCTTCGGATAACTTGTGCGCGATTTCCTCATACGGGTCTGCGGATTTGTCCGCCTTGGCGAAAAATTCTTTCCGGTCAAGAGGTGTTTCTTTCTCAAGAGCCGTAAAGACGCCTTCCTTGTCAAGGATATCCTTAGGTTGAATCGCGAGTGTAAAACCGGTTTTAAGCGTCGCGGCAGATACGCGCGTACCGTCACGCATCTCAAAGAAGACGGAACCGCGGTCCCAGAGTTCTTGATTGGGACGCACGTATTGACGCTCCGCTTTTTCACGGTACGTGCTTCCCTGCACAATCTGCACCAGATACAGCTTTCCGAGAAGCACGAGACCCACGAGAACGCAGCATACGCTTAAAAAGCGGACGCGGAAAAGAAATTGCTGGTTAGACTTCATCAGAGATGGAACGCGAAAACGACGAGAATAGCCACTCGCTCACCGTACTAAATTTCCTTAGCCGTAGCCACTGCACCGACTTTCTGCGTAGCAATGAATCTGACTGTTTTCACGTCCTCAAATCCTTTGGCGTAGGCGACTTTCAGCGTGACCGACTGCTTCAGCGAAAGATAGCGTGACTCAAGTCCCGAGACATTCGAGCCACGGGAAGAAATCTCCCTTTCCACCCTGCCCCAGCGCGCGCCATTCTCAGATGCGGTATTGAGCAGGTAGACATACAGCGATGTCATGAGAAGCACAAGGCAAGCGAGTGTCCAAAACACACCTTTACCATGCTCTTCTATTTTTTTTAAGTTCTTCTGAACTGATTTCATCGTAAAAACTAATCAACTAATGGTACTAATCTGCTAATACCTACAAATCAGAATGTTCCTTCTCACAGGTATTAGTTGTATTCGTAGATTAGTTTTAATTAATATTTCTCTATGATTCGCAGCTTTGCGCTTCTGGACCGTGAGTTTCGCGCTACTTCTTCCTGTGTCGGAACAATAGGCTTTTTGGTAACGACCTTCCCCGCCTCTGTTTTTCCGAGCTCTCTGAAGAAATCCTTCACCACTCGGTCTTCCATACTGTGGAATGAAATGACGGCGATTCGCCCCTGTGGCAACAGTACGTCCCACGCTTTCTTTAGTCCGTCCTTTAACCCCTGAAACTCATCATTCACCGCGATGCGCAGAGCCTGGAATGTTTTGGTCGCCGGATGAATCTTCCCCTTTCGCTTCACCACCGATTCCACAATCTCCGCCAGCTGGAAGCTTGTGGAGATGCGCGAATGTTCTCTCGCCTCCACAATCTTCCTCGCTATCCGCCGTGCCTGTTTTTCTTCCCCGTAACTTTCAAGGAGCGTCGTAATGGTGTCTTCACTCCACTCGTTGACGATAGTTTTTGCGGTGAGTGTCGTATCTCCCCTACCAAGGGGAGCACTGGAATAGTCGTAGACTGTGCCGTCTCCCGCCTGCGCCGAGGCTTCGGCGGGCAGGTCGGCCGGGGGTGTGTTCTTTGCAAAC
>CAYHOU010000143.1:0-2312 GCA_964358195.1 uncultured Candidatus Saccharibacteria bacterium
GCGTGCGATTCACATTCGCAAGGTCACTGGTTCGAACCCAGTATCGTCCACCAGGCTCGTCCAAAATTTAGACGGGCAAGCAAGGTCGGAGGTTCGACTCCTGCAACGCGCACTAGTGGTTACGCCATTTTTGAATCAACTCCTCCCACTTTTTTTCCATTTTTACCAGCGAAAACGCGATGCGAGGAAAGCGGATTTTAAACGCCGTATAGAACCGATGCAGTGCATCGTGCGCTTTTGGCGACCCGACCGAGAGCAAATACAGACCGATAATAATAAACAGAATTCCCTGAAAGAACGGCAGGAACAGACTTACAGCGCCGAGCGCGATAAACGACCAGCCGAGTACCGTGAGCACAATGTCCCGTGTGTATTTCATAAATACTAATCAGTCTATGATACGAATCTGCGAATACCTACGAATGGGAACATCTAGCACTTTTGATTCCAGAGCATCAAAGTGTTGGACTATTCGACGCGGCTCTCAAAGTCTGGCACTCTATAAGTGAACACTTAATCTTTATTTGAGGCCTTTGCAATTGGAAGCCGGAGTATATCCCGCTTCTCTCGCCTTTTCAACTGAGCTAAACCAGATTTTATTCGCTTCGGAAATTCGCGAGGCGGAACCGCACCACGGGAAGTAGTATTTCGTCCCGCCCTTGGAAGCGACGTACTGACCGCCGGGCTGAACGACGGCTCCAGCCGTTCGGGTGGTACCGCCTGGTGCGGGAGCAGTAGAATCTCCACCCCTACCCTCCGAAGACGGAGTACTTCCCCTCTGAAGAGGGGCAGAGGAAACTGCAGAAGCTGCGGAAGCAGTTTGGGTGGAGAGCGTCTGCTCAATACGGATGCCTGACTTCCCTTCCTGCATTTTTGAAAGGCGACCGAGGCCAAACGAGCCGAAACCGACGACCAAAATAAGCAAAACCGTGTAGATTTCCCTTGTGTTAAGGCGTTCTTGAAGCAACTTGATTTTTTCACGTATTTCATATATAGTCATTGCATTAGTATACACGGAAGCGACACAGACTAAGAACACGGACTGACACGGAAACTTGATTTCTGAGTTCCGCTTTGGTTCCGTGTTGGCTTCGTTCCGCGTCAGTTCAGTGGTTTTATATGGCACATAAAAAAGCCGGAGGGACAGCTAAAAATCTTACAGGTTCAAACCCGCACTATCTCGGCGTTAAATTATACGCGGGAGAAAAGGCAAAAACAGGCGCCATCATTATTCGCCAGCGTGGCACGGTTTTCCTCGCAGGCAAGAACGTTTTGGTCGGAAAAGACCACACGCTGTTCGCCGATACGGACGGCATCGTGTCGTTCAAAAACAAACGCAAGACAAAATACGACGGTCGCGTCGTGATGCGAAAAGAAGTAAATGTCCAGTAAACCCAGAACCTTGACCATAGGGCATCAAGCCCTGTGCAAAGCGTAGGCGTTGAAGACAAGGAACTGGGAAACAAAACTCCCCTCTGATTCCAATCAGGGAGGAGTTTTACGTTTTGTCGATAGGATAATTGTCCCAACTGGCAAGTTCAAGTGTCTTGTTCCTTGCCAGTTTTGAGAGCAGACACAGCATCTTCCATATACCTTTCTCGCTGTTCGGGAGCCACAGGTTACAGAAATGGCAGAGGTAGTGTATGTCGATAATCGTACTGCCGACCGCGTTGAATGTAGTTGCTTTGTTGAGCTGCTCAGCATAGGTGGCAAGCGCCGAAAGAAAAAATATTCGGATATTCGCGTCTTCCGGCTGAGTTGCCGACTCTTTTAACGTTCGCACGTGTATCTTTTCCACCAGCTGTTTAAGAGCACTAAGGTTTCGGTTCCGTGCATCCACAGAAAAGCCACCTCCTTTCAGATGGGGAGTGTACCACTCTTACAAAGAGCCGTATAGTAGAGACTATTCGCCTTTGACCATAAGCGTAAACCCTCCTGTCTTACCTTGCGCTTTCACTGGAATCTTGTGCTCGCCCACTTCCTTGATAGGTTTTTCCAATTGCAGAAATCCGGGTGAAAGGTCCACGCCTTTTTGTTTTTTCATTTCCGCGATAATAGTCTCGGGGTGGATACTGGCAAACAGATGCCCCTGCTCATTGGCTTTCCCCGAAATCTCTATTGTCAGTCCCTGCATAGATGCAAGGTTTTTAAAAAGAAGGTCTTCGTGAATTTCCCGCTGAGTATCTTCTTCGGATTTCACACGCTCGGCGTGCGCGATTGAGGTGGGCGTTCCCTGAACCACTAGCTTCTTGGGGACAAGCATATTAAGCGCGTATCCGTCGGATACGTTCTTCACTTCGTTTTTCCGTCCC
>CAYHOU010000144.1:0-2302 GCA_964358195.1 uncultured Candidatus Saccharibacteria bacterium
TGCCGCCATTCATCCCTGCGCACAAGCGCAGGGTGTTCTGGCGGGCTGTCATAAAGACGCGGCAAGCAGTTTCTTTACCCGCCTAGATTTTTTAAGCAGTGTGCAAGTATTTTTTGGAGATGTTTGCGACCCCAGCCGGTTTTAAGCCATTGCTCATAGGCGAATGCGCCACTGCGACTTAAAAAAGCTGCATAGTGAATCAATCGCAAAGGTTGTCGGTGGGCCGTAGCCGTGACTAACCCCGAATTATGTTTGGCAAGACGCTTTTTTAAGTCGCTCGTGCAGCCTGTATACAACCGACTATCTCGCGCGCTTCTCAATACATACACATACCACATAAAATCTTGGCGGGTGAATTGACCAATCGCCATCCGCAGAAGCGGCCGACTGCACAGTCATCTGTATTTTGACAAAGAAGAAACCGACGTGCAACAACTTTCGTCGCACGTCGGCCGGAGCCTCCGCAGGGTTAGTGCGGAAGTGAAGAAGGTTGAAGGTTTGAGGGAACGACTGCTCGGCGGAAACGCACGAAATCATACGCGCGCTGCACGCCGAAGCGGCTCACGCACACGATGCCGCCGCAGCGGTCGAAGAGGACGCACGGCATGTCCCCGCCAGAAAGGTACGAATCGGCACAGAACGTGACGACAGTCTGGTCTGGGTGTACGCCATACTCACGCCAATATGCGCGACCAAATAATTGCCGCATCGGAACGGTCGTGGTGACCCATTCAAGCTCGCGCACCGCGGCTGTATGGAGGTTTATCGGGTTGCTTGTACCTTTTCCGAGGCACTCGTCGGGTGCTTCCTGCACATTGGCAAGCCAGAATCCGAACGTGCCGATGTGTTTGTGCGTCATCTCCACCTCATCCAAGCTCTTGTCCGTGAATTTCCAAACTTTGCCGCCGTACGCCTGTTTGTCTGACTGGAAGAAAAACTCCGCCGACTGCGCAACCTTCTCACACATAGGCAAGAAGATGTGCGGTAAGGTGGTGTTGAGAGGCGTTTGAGGAATCTTGAGTCCAGCGAAGTCGGTTGTGATACCATATTCCGTCTTCCACAACTTCTCTCCCGCCTGCGCCCATTCCGATGGAATGTTCATGAGGGGCGAACCGAGGAAACCTTGTTCAGCTGCTTTTAAGAGCGCAAATCGTTGGTCTTTTCCCAGACATACAACGGCACCGAGTATCTCTTGAATCTCATCCTGATGCTCATTTTGCATCAAGTATTCCACCACCTCGTCAGAGAATCTACTCGCGCCGAGAGCAAGTCGGGTTGACAGGGTGAGACGCTTCTGTTCTTTTTCCGTCGTGAATGAGGAAACCTTATTTGTCATAAGGGTGCCTCCTTTCTTCGTTGATGTTTACCAATGAGCAGTCGAAACAGTTTCATTTGAGCCATTTTCTGCTGAAAAAATGCTACCATAAACCATGGGCGGATGTCAATTGCGGACGTGCTGAAAATATGAAATACTGAATATATGAGAAACATCATATCCATTAACGAGCGGGGTACACTGACGCTTCCGAAGGAGCTTCGGAAAAAGCTCGGCCTACAAAAGGCTGGCCAGGTCATCGCGGAGGAAACTCCCGGAGGCGTTATCCTTCAGCCTGCCGCCGCCTTCCCTATCGAAATATATACCGATGAGCGTATCGCGGAGTTTCAGAAAAATAATGAGGACGCGCTTAAAGGATTCTCGTTAAAGAAGCGATGAGAGTATTCTTGGATGCGAATATCCTGTTTTCCGTCGCATTGCCAAAAAGTCGCACGGGGTGTTTGTTGGGCGTAGCCAAAAGTAATGCGATTCTGCTTACGAACAGCTATGCTGCCGAAGAAGCGCGTCGCAACCTTTCGCTAAAGCGAGCTGATTCTTTGTCCGCGCTTGAAAAACTCATTTCAGAGTGTGAGCTAGTCGGCGAGATGCGTATGTCTCTTTCCGCCGGGATTGCGTCCAAAGATAGACCTATTCTTGAGGGCGCGATTGCGGGAAATGCTTCGCACCTCCTCACCGGAGATGAGAGCGATTTCGGAATTTGGTTCGGGAAGACAGTTCAAGGAGTTACGATAGTCTCGCCGCGCATGTTTGCAATCGAACTCAAGAGAAAAAAGTGGATGAAATGAAGACTGTCATGGAGAAACCACGAATCAACATTGTCGTTGCGGTTACCAGGAAAAACGCTGCTATTGGAAATGGCGGGAAGCTGTTGGTACACATCTCGGATGACCTCAAGCGCTTCAAGGCGCTTACCCTAGGCCATCCCGTCATCATGGGGCGCAAGACCTTTGAATCTATTGGCAGACC
>CAYHOU010000145.1:0-2294 GCA_964358195.1 uncultured Candidatus Saccharibacteria bacterium
GCGGCGAGGAGATATCGCTTTTGAGGAAAGATATACAAGATTATGATACGTTTCTCAAAAACGGAACATGGGTTGACTTACAATGTAATTTCAAGCCATACGGAAGGCAAAAAGAGTGCGAGTATTGCGCTCTCGCAAGAAATTTGAAGTAAGAGTGTTTCCGCTATCTTCGTAGGGTAACCAGAAAATACATACGATCGTATGTATTTTCTGGTATGATGGTTACATGGTAGCCGATATATCAAGTATTCGCCGGAGGCTTTCAAGAAAGAAAACAAGAAAGCTTGGCGCCGTTCAGCAGAAAATACTCCTTCTCCTTTTAGGGGGGTTTACGCTGTCGTGTTCGCGCTCTCCAAGTAGGACGCTACAGATTATTCGCGGCATGCACGAAACGTGGAAGGATATTGATACACAAGCGGCGGACCGAGCAATCCAAGCACTTTATGAATCAACGTTAGTGAGCGCAAAGGAAAATCCCGATGGAACCATAACGTTAACGCTAAATGATGACGGCAAAAAACGGGCGCTTACCTATCGCCACAAAGACATCAAAATCCCAAAGCCGGCAAAGTGGGATAAAAAATGGCGGCTTATTCTTTTTGACATACCCGAACACGAACGAGAGGCGCGAGACGCTTTTCGCGACCACTTGGACTATATGGGATTTTTCTGTTTGCAAAAATCCGCTTGGGTTTACCCGTTTGATTGCAAGAATGAGATTGATTTTATTATTGAGTGTTTGGATATTCGCAAATACGTCAGATACATTCTCGCTGATTACTTTGATAACGAGGCCCATCTCAAAGATTTCTTCAAATTTGAATGAACCTCCTATCCAAGAAAATAGATACGATCGTATCTATTTTCTTGAAACAGAAAGGCATACCAGGGAAGGTTATTTGAGGAGCGCGTCCACTGTCGCTTTGATGCTCTGATAGGGCAGGGCGCCGCTCATTCCGACGCGAAGACCGTCAAGCGAAAAGCTTACGGGGAGATTGCCGACTTGGTCGCGGTACTGTTCCATATGGGCGAGAATCGCCTGCCGGCTTTTCGCGGAAATGGGAGCTTTAAGTATGAGCACACTGTGGGGTGTACCTTGCACGCCCGCGACGACGCCATCGTCAAAGTCGCTCTTTACGCGCGCTTGTTGCCGTCCGCTTGAAAGGCAGTCCATAAAGAGTCCTTCGTTCAGTCCGACATCGGTCGCGATACGAGGAAGACTCGCGGAGTCAAGGCTGTCGTTTGAATTGGTAAGCGTATAGAGGCGGTCGGTATAGTCCCAGAACTTCTCGTTTCCGCCAAGCTCCGCGGCGCATTCAAGCGCCTCGGCTTCTTTCGGTGCTTTGGAGTGGAGCTGGACAATCGGATACTCCCTATACACCCACGCCACTTTTCCCGACTTGCCGTATTCATTCATGAGTTGTTGCATTACTCCGTGAAAACGTTTGCAAAACGGACATTCGGTGTCGGAAAATTCCACAATCACGATGTCGGCGTCTGGGTTGCCGCGAATATGGTCGCGCGTCGCATCAACAGGCCGAAGCGCGACGGCGTTCTGTGCGGGAGGCGGTTGCACGACTACAGGTGTGGCATCCGACGGCGAGTCCGTTTTCCCGCTTCCGCGAAAAAATATCGCGCCCGCGATGAGAAGCCCCGCGATAACGATGGCCATCGGCAGATTCAGCGGGTTGGTTTTGGAGTCCATAGATTAAAGATTTACGATTAAAGATTTAAGTAGGATTGCGGACTTACTTTAATCTTAAATCCTACAACTTACAACTAAAACGGCAGTGTATGCGTGAGTACCGTCTCGTTTTTCATTTCCCACGCCGACGTATCAAGCGAAAGCTCGCGGAGCATCTTGCCGTCGGGGTATTTCACCTTACCATTCTTCAGCGCATGGTCGTAAATCGCCTTGGTAATCCGCACGTCATCAAGGCAATACTCCACCACCTTTTGCTTTTCCCCCTGACGCCACCAGACGTTCGCGAGCTTGCCGTCCGCGATTTTGTGGTCGCCGATGGTTGCTGAAGCGACGTGGTCAAGTTTAATTCGCCGTCCGAGTACCTTTTGTATCTCTTTCATCAAATCAAGACTCTTAATTTTCGTCAGGTCGCCCGAGTAGTATTTATTCAGAATCGGAATATCAAAGTGGTCGCTGTTGTAACCGATAAGCATATCCGCTTTTTCCAAAACCGGCCACAGTTTCGGCAACTCTTCTTCAAAGTAGCTCGCGTATGTGTCGGTTTCCGAATCGTGAATACACACGCAGGCGATAGTGAGTGACGCGGGGT
>CAYHOU010000146.1:0-2293 GCA_964358195.1 uncultured Candidatus Saccharibacteria bacterium
TCAAAACACCACCCCACCTCAATCCTCCCCTCAACTGAGGGGAGGAGGTAAGAGAAGGTGACATTTTTCACCCTCATGCTACGATTACCCTAATTTATTATTTCTAATTCCCTATTCCTTTCTATGTACCTCAACAAAGTCATCCTTTACGGCAACCTCACCCGCGACCCGGAGCTGAAAGCGCTTCCGAGCGGGAGTCAGGTGGCTGAATTCGCCATCGCCACGAATCGCACCTACAAAGACAAGAATGGCGCAAAACAGGAAGAGGTGGATTTTCATAATATCGTCGCTTTCGGAAAAACGGCGGAAGTCATCGGACAATACCTGAAAAAAGGACGTCCTGTTTTTGTGGAGGGTAGAATCCGCACGAAAAGTTGGGAATCAAAGGATGGAACGGGTAAACGCTACAAAACCGAAATTGTATTGGAAAATTTCCAGTTCGGCCCGAGTGTCCGTGATGGCGCTACCGGAGGAGGCACTACGCGCCAGGAATCGCAATCACCGTCCGCCCCTGCGGACAAAGATGACGCCGGACCCGGTATTCAATATCCTGAAGAACAAATCAACGCGGATGATATACCTTTTTAACGCGAAGACGCGTTAAAAAGAATTTCTAATTTCGAATATCTAATATCTAAAAACGACAGCATTCTGTCGTTCCCGCGAAGGCGGGAATCCAGTGTTTTCTGGTTCCCCGTTTCCACGGGGATGACATTAAGAAATGTCATTTTCGAAATTCGAGATTGGGTATTCGATATTACCCCGTTCTATCTCACCAGATACGGCAACAACCCCATAAACCGCGCGCGCTTGACCGCCATGGCAAGCTGACGCTGGTATTTCGCAGACACCCCGGTGCGCCTCCCCGCTATCATTCGCCCGTGCGGGTTCAAAAACTTCTTGAGAAGCTCGGTGTCCTTGTAATCTATGTGCTTGATGTTATTTTGCGAAAAATAACATTGTTGGTCGCTTTTTTGCATAGTCTTTTATGTGATACTAATCTACTAATTGCATGCGAATGCTACTAAAAAATACGAATGCTACGATGTGTGAAATTAGTATTTTTTCGTTGCATTAGTACTTCATTCGTTGTTTCGTATCAAGTATTTGCGCGTTCAACATATTCGCCAGTTTCAGTATTTATCCTCACCACATCGCCTTCACCGATAAACATTGGGGCGTTAATGGTCGCCCCCGTCTCAAGTATGATAACTTTACTACCTCCTTTCGCCGTATCACCCTTGATGGCAGGCGGGGCTTCGGTAACCTTGAGTTCCACTTTGATGGGCAAACGGATACCGATGAGTTTCCCCCTAAATCCGCCTTTGGCGGATCGGGCGACCCCAGACGAGAACTTCGTCTCATGGGGTGTAGCCTCCTCTTCATCTTCACTTCCATCTTTCCAGGTGAGCGCGTCAACCATACTGTTCGGTCTCAAAAAACGTCCTCCTACTCCCACGATTACTTCATCAAACGAGAATCGTTTGGCCGGGTTGTTCGCCTCGCAGAACCAGAATTGGCCTTTGGTCGTATACAGATATTTAATCTCGCGGGTGTGAATGTCCGCCTCTTCCACCTTGTCGGCTTGGTGAAAGGTGATTTCGGTTACCTTACCCGTAAAGAGGTTTTTCAGCTTGGTCTGATTCACCGGCTTTCTCTGCTGCATGCGGAAAATATGCGCGTCAAGCACTTCATACGGTGCCCCTTCGTAGACGATAAACTTCTTGGACAGGATTTCGTTGTAATTTAACATGGCTGATTTTTAAGGAGGAGCTTTGCGACGACTATAAAAATCGCCACCGCGCACTTACTTTTTCTTTAAAAGTTAGTGCGTGGTAAGTTCCTTACTTTTCACTTATTCCGCTATCAATTTTTCTATTGACTTATCAAGCTCTGTTTCGGAAACCGGAGCGCTTGCCGGTGCGTCTTTGGGAGCTTCTTTCCGCTCCGGACGTGAGATGCGAGGGCGTCCTAAAGTCACCGTTTGCTCGCGCACCGTCTTCACCAGAATAAAGCGAAGTACTTTTTCGCTCTGTTTGAACGTCTGCTCAATCCGCTTCACGCTCTCGGCTGACACTTCAAATTTCACCCAACCGAAATAGGCGTTTTGATATTTTTGATATTCTCCCCCTACTCGCTTTTGCATCGGGTACGCGAGCGCGCGAAGTTTGGGAAATTCCTCGGAGATAACCGCTGCTTTCTCCTTTTCAAGGACGTCCTTCAGCGCCGTCACTTCGCGCGGAAGTTCTTCCTCGGATACCGACGGCACGACTAAATAGCCGACTTCATAAAT
>CAYHOU010000147.1:0-2271 GCA_964358195.1 uncultured Candidatus Saccharibacteria bacterium
CCAACAATGGCAAGAGCGAGAACGACGATTGCAATGATGGTTTTTTTCATATGACCTGATGTGTTAATTAAATAATAAATCTTCCTTGCTGCGAGGCTTGGGCTCGAACCAAGATAACGAGATTCAGAGTCTCGTGTCCTACCATTAGACGACCCCGCAAAATCCGCCGGTGTAGGCGAAAAGTCATTAAAAGATAGCTGAAAATCGGAGATTATTCAACTTGCTACAGCCAGTTGCGAAAGGACGCAACAAGGAGTAACCTACAGAACAGAAAACCGTAGCGAAAGCAGAAACCGAAATTGAAAAAGATTTTATGAAAGAATACACCGTCCAATCATTGCTCCGACGATTACTTCTCTGGGCAAAACAAACTCTCGTCGGAAACAACACACCCCGCCCGAAAATCCGGCCGAAACCGAGCATACCGCGCCTTACAGAGGAAGAACTGCGGGGTAATCGCCGTCCGAAGCCAGGGGCCGTTTAGGTCATACCGCTCTTTCTCCGCCTTGCCACACGGCACCCGATTTTTTCGCGGGTGCCGATATTTTTTCCTTTATACTTTCCTCCTAATATTTTATACTCTCCCCACATGATACGTGCTGTTTTGTTTGATATTGACGGAGTCCTCCTGGACTCATTTGACGCCGGTCTCCGGCTTTTTCAAGATATGCTTACGTATATGGGATATCCGAAGCCGACGAGAAGCGAGTTCAAGAAAGTATTTCACTTGCCACTCATACCGGTATTGAAGCATTTTACCAAATCGGAGCTCACTGAAGAGCTTGAGCGTCTGCACGAAATCGTGGAGAAGGTGCCTTATCACGCGGAACTTCTCTCTGAACCGCCTCACACTAAAGAAACACTGAAGGAGCTCAGCAAGAAGTACGCGCTTGGCATTATCACCAGCCGAAATAAAGAAGGCCTTTCAAAACGCTATTTTCCCTATTCACATACGCAAGAATACTTCTCTGTCTTCGTGACCGTGGAAGATGTGAAGCATCACAAGCCTCACCCCGAACCGCTCCTCCTCGCGGCGAAACGGCTGAAATTGAAACCAAGCGAGTGCGTGTACGTCGGCGATTCTCACACCGACATTGAAGCCGGCGAGGCCGCGGGGATGAAAACAATTTTATACGGTGGGAAAAGGCACGCGGATGCGGCCGCGCACACACGCTCTTTCGAGAAATTACCCGCCCTTGTTGCTTCCCTTAACTAGAGCTATGTTCTTATTCGCGCGATAGGCCTATACGCTTCACCCCGCCGCACGCTTGAAAGATGACAACCTTTCCCTTACCAAGTGGCGTCATGTGGATACCCCTGTCGCGCGAATAAGAACACATCGACTTCTTTCTTATAGGCTAATTCGTACGAATTAGCCTATAAGGATTTCGGGGAGTGGATGCCTTTATAGGCACTGAGGCAGAATGATAAAGAAGCACCGCCCCCTCTCACGTCTCCTCCCTCAACTAAGGCGGGGAAACTATAAGGCCATTTTGGCAAGTGCCAAAAGTTCATTGTGTATCTTGCCGTTTGAGGCGATGAAATAGTCGCTTGTGCCGAACACCCACGGCTTCCCCTCAAAATCGGTGATAGTTCCTCCCGCTTCTTCCACGAGGAGGACGCCGGCGGCATAGTCCCATTTATTGAGGCCGATGCAGATGAACCCCTCCGTACCACCTCGCGCGACAAACCCGAGTTCAAGCGCGGTACAGCCGAGATACCGTTTTGATTTTACGAATGATTCCGCGTTATAGAGCATTTTGTTGAGGTGCTCTTTTTCTTTCTTGCCCGGTCCGAAAGAAATCATCGCGTGTTCATGCGTGTCCTCGGACACGCGGACACTCTTCCCTTTCCACGTCATACCTTTCCCTTTCGCCGCCGCGTACATCGCGTCACCCACGGAATGGTAGACGGCCCCCGCGACAGGAACACCGTCCCGTAACACGGCAATTGAGACCGCGAACATCGGGATACCGTTCAAGAAGTTTGCCGTGCCATCAAGTGGGTCAATGACCCACTGGTACGGAGAACTGCTTTTTTGCTCCGCGCTCTCCTCGCTCAAGATTCCGTGGTCGGGAAAATGCTTTTTAATTTCGGTGAGAATGACTGTCTCCGACTCCTTGTCAGCGGCGGTGACAAAACTTTTATCCTCTTTTATTTCTCGCCGAAGGGTCGTTTCAAAATAGTTTGAAACCACCACGCCTCCTTTTTTGGCTGCTTCTATCGCAACTGCTAACAATTCGGGCATAGTTAGAATCACCAAACACCAAT
>CAYHOU010000148.1:0-2248 GCA_964358195.1 uncultured Candidatus Saccharibacteria bacterium
GCCCCAGAGATGGAGCTTTTTGGTTTTTCATTAAACAGGACACGGAGCCGATTTTGTGCTATACTGTCCAACATGAATAAAGTCTTAAAACACTGGTCGGTTGATGAAACCGAACTCAAAAAAGACCCCGAAAAATATGCGGTCTGGAAACTTGAGCAACGTATCAATTTCGGATTGGGAGAAGGAAAAATAAACAGAGCGGAACTCAAAAAATACTGGAGTAAAATAACTATTGACCCTTCCAAGCGCAAAGCTCTCTCCCTAGCGCTTGAATAATCATGTCAATCCTTACCGAGAATCAGAAAAAGATTCTTACGCTGATTGCGGATGATACGCTTATCTCCAGCAGGTTTTACCTGTCAGGCGGCACGCCGCTTGCCGAATACTATTTACAGCATCGTCTCTCGGAAGATTTAGACTTTTTCGCAGAAGAAGAATTTGACCCGCAGGGAATTTCCGCATTTTTCAAGAAGATCCAAAATCAAGTCGGCATCACTTCCACAACCTACGAGCAGAGTTTTAATCGGAATCTTTTTTTTCTTGATGTCGGCGCAGATACAATCAAGACCGAGTTCACCTACTTCCCTTTTCCGCGAATTGAACAAAAGAAGAAGCTCGGAAAGCTCGACATTGATAGCTTGCTCGATATCGCCGTCAACAAAGTATTTACCATCTATCAAAAGCCGCGCTCGCGCGACTTCATTGACCTCTACTGTATCTTGCAGAAAGAGAAAGACTGGACACTCGACGAACTTGCTCAAAAAGCACAAGTGAAATTCGACCACTATCTTGACCCGCTCCAACTCGCCGCACAGTTCACCAAAGCCGAAGCGCTCAAAGATTACCCAAAACTCCTCATACAACTTTCGGAAAAGGAGTGGCAGTCATTTTTCATTCAGGAGGCCAAACGCCTCGGCAAGACGCAGATTGAGTAATTGTGTCTTGCTCAACCCGTAATTGCGTCAGAAATGACACAATTCGTCTCACTTTTTTGACACAATCTTTAGGCCTATAAATAAGGCTATTTCGAGACTTGTATTGACAACCCAGCTATAAAATGCTATACTCTGTGTAGCGAAATTGACCTTTGAAACGGCTTTTAACTTCCCTCTTCCAGACGTTTGCAGGTGGAATTATGGATATGACACAGTTCGTATCCGAAGTTCCGCTTGCAAACGCGCAAACGGATTCACAATGGGCGATACTATTTCGTCCTTTGAAAATTTCGCCCAGAGTATCTGAAGGATGCGCCTCGGCGCTGTCTGGTACCGTCCCAATTTGACGGCACCAGTATCCTGTGGAAATCGGTTTCATCCGCCGCAGGGACACTATGGGTATTCGGTTTCGGAAATGTCCAGCGGCGACTATAACAGCGCAAAAAGAATATGAAGAAAATGGTATATATTCCTGAGGCGATAAGGAACCATTTCGGGATCAGGTTCACCTCATATCAATTCGGGGAGCGGAAATTTCGCCGACTATTCCCCGACGCTCCGATTGTCGAGGAAGACTCCAGGAATCCCGGGCAGTTCCGGACTGACTGGTCGAAGTACCTGTCAGTGTTTGAAGCGGAGACTCTTCTGTATGAATTTAACCGCCGCACTGAAAAGTGTAGGCAGGTTGAACCAAAATCTAGTACCAAAACCACCGTGGTTCAGAGAGAGTTCCGGCACAGGAGCCGGATGAATCGAAAGGAGAGAAGGTGGGAGAACATCTTGGAGTTGCCTACTCCCAAATAGGCGACTCTACCCCGCGGATTCGAAACTTCAGTTTGAGGTTTCGGTCTGCGGGCTTTTTTTATTTATAGACACTCCCTTGTAAATCAACAACTTCAACCAATACTTTCTTTTCGTAAAAATCAATACTTACCCGGTAATGAGCGAAGTCCTCACCGAGCGGCGAGCCGGCTTTTTGTAGAGTTTTTCAATCTCTCTTTGCTCTTTCGTCGAGACGGGCGGAAGAAGCGATGCCCGGATGCCCGAAAACTCGGCCTCTATGGCTTCGCGGACGCTGTCCCGCGCCAGTACCCGTATTTGATTTTTGAGTGCAGTAGTCATGGCAACATGATACCACAATTTTCGCGACCTTCAAAATCACATCTGGATTCCTGCCTCCGCAGGAATGACAGACTTTGTGTCTTTCCTATAAGCTAAAAGCTATTAGCTATAAGCTGATTTCAACGCTCTCCCCCGCCACCGGCACATAGGTATCAATACCATGATAGTCCTTGATGCGTTGGGCGAGAAAG
>CAYHOU010000149.1:0-2218 GCA_964358195.1 uncultured Candidatus Saccharibacteria bacterium
ACCATGGAACAAGAGGAATTTGACCCCAAAAAGATGAGTGGAAAGGAGAAAATTGAATGCGCCAAAGGCTTCCGCGATATATCTAATGAGAAATGTGAAAACTCATCAACGCGTATTTCTGAATTATCTGATGAATTTACACGTCTTGAAGTACAAATAGCAACTCTTCTATTCGCCCTCGCTAGCTTCCTTCAGGGCTCTTTTAGAAACACAGAGACTCTTGGAGATTTCTCATCTGCCGGAATTCTCATGATGAAGCTCACGTTTGCAGTTAGCCTATTTCTACTTATTGCATCACTTTTGTTCGGGCTAATTCATATAAAGAGGAAAGAAAAATTTTGGGCGAAGATTTTAGAGGAAAGAAGCGCACGCTTTGTTCAATGGAACAATGCGGTCAAAAAAGTTGTTTCATTTGAGGAAAGCGAAGCTTATCATCAAGGAACCAATGCAGGGAAAGGTCTAGTTGAATATTCACCGATGTGGACATGGGTCCTTCAAACAATATGTCTAGGAATTGCTATAGCCCTTTTATTTGTGCTTTCACTTGTATTTCTGTTTTCATAAACATGCTACAATTCTTGTAGGTCAAAAGGATTAACAGATAACTAATTTTATACGCTATGAGATATTTTATAAACCAAGACGGAACACAAGGTACTTGGTAAATAACCAAAAGACCCCTGAAAGGGGTCTTTTGCCTTTTTACAAACAGGCCACACTGCCAAATTTTCTTTCGTTCACGCCTAATAAATAAGAAGTTCTGGAAAAGCAGTTCCCCTCAAAGGGGACTGTTTTTGTTGTGCACCTCCTGTGCACAGGTTATCCACTTATCCACAGATAGAGTGCTAGGCTGTGGGACAAAGTGTTATACAATATGAGCCAAGTGGGATTTAGTGGGAAGCACAGGGGATCCTTAATCTTTCATCCTTAATCCTTAACGACAAAGCGAATGAAAATAGAAAAACGCATCTACAAAGTCTTTTATAAAGGCAAGAAATACGAATTTCCGATACTCATCAGTCTTGGTTCGTTTCAGCGAGAGAGAGTTTTGATACGACGGAAGAAAAAGTTATAGCCACTGCCAAATAAGAGAACACCACCACCTCGGCCTACGGCCACTCCTTCTTACAGAAGCTGTACACTTTTCGCTTTTTGAAGACAAAACGCTCAAAGTCTTGCAAAGCTCCAAGTATTCGCTTTTCACCTCAACTGAGGAGGAGATAAAGAAGAAGAAGAAGAAGAAGAAGAAAACACCATGCTCATAGGAGAATACACACACACGATTGATGATAAGAGCAGGTTATCACTGCCGGCGAAATTTCGTACCGAAATGGGAAAGAAGGTGGTAGTGACGCCGGGATTGGATGGATGTTTGTTCGTCTTTACCTTGAAGCAGTGGGGGACCATTTCCGAAAAATTGGGCGAGTCGTCAATGCTTCAGGCGGATACGCGAAATTTCAACCGCTATATGCTCGGGGGCGCGACGGAAGCCGAGGTTGATTCCATCGGACGAGTACTCATTCCGGACTTTCTCCGTGAGCGCGCGGGACTTAAGGAAAAGGTGGCAGTTGTCGGAGTGCAGTCGCGCGTTGAACTCTGGAACGAGAAGAAGTGGCAAGAATTTAAGCGAGGCGTGGAAGGTCAGGCGGATACATTGGCAGAAAAGTTGGGTTCGGTAGGAGTTTTATAAATGTGATACCAATCAACGAATTACATGCGAATGCTACGAAAAAATACGAATGCTCGATAACAACATTAGTATTTTTTCGTAGCATTAGTACCAATTCGTAGTTTCGTATCATGCAGCACATACCCGTTCTTTTACAAGAAGTCATCGCGGGATTACAAGCCAAGAAAAGCGAAGTGATTCTTGACGCGACCGTCGGCGGAGGAGGGCACAGCGAAGCTCTGTGCAAAGCTATTGGTGAAGGGACGTTTGTGTGTCTTGACGCCGACGAAGAAGCGATTCTGCGAAGCCGAAAACGGTTGGAAGTTTGCAACTGCGAGTTTCTGTTCTACCAAACAAACTATCGGCATCTTGATACGGCGCTTGCGGAACTCGGTATTACGGGAATCAATCGCGCGCTTTTTGACTTAGGGCTTTCCAGCTTTCAGCTTGATCCGCCAGCTGGCGGAAGCGGACGGGGTTTCAGCTTTATGCGGGATGAGTCGCTTCTGATGACGTTTGCAAAGAACACCCCTCCTGCCGACCTGCCCG
>CAYHOU010000150.1:0-2214 GCA_964358195.1 uncultured Candidatus Saccharibacteria bacterium
ATTCAAAGTGGTCGTACCGGCTCACGTTCTTCTTCACCTTCGCTTCGGGGTCAATCGGTTTCATTGGCCGGACCGAAACTTTGACGTGTCCATATTGCCCGCGCCCTCCCGTCTGACGGATATATTTATTCTCGGCCTCCGCTTCTCCCTGAATAGTCTCGCGGTACGCCACCTGCGGTTTCCCGACATTCGCTTCTACGCTGAATTCGCGCTTCATACGGTCCACCATAATTTCAAGCTGGAGTTCTCCCATACCCATAATGACCGTTTCGCCGGTCTCTTGGTCAGACTTAATCTTGAATGTCGGGTCCTCGTCGGCAAGGCGCTTAAGCGCGAAACCCATTTTTTCCTGGTCGGCTTTGGTCTTCGGCTCAATGCGAAGCGAGATAACGGGGTCGGCGAATTTAATGGCCTCAAGCACAACCGGATTCGTTTCATCACAGAGCGTGTGAGAGGTTCGTGCTTCTTTGAGACCCACAGCCGCCGCGATTTCTCCGGCGAATACTTTCTTCACTTCTTCACGTTTGTCGGCTTGCAGACGCACGATGCGTGAAAGACGTTCGCGATTACCCGTAGTGGAATTGTAGACGTAGGAACCAGCTTCCACCGTTCCGGAATAGACGCGGAAAAAGGCGAGCTGGCCGACGAACGGGTCAGTCTGGAGTTTGAAGACGAGCGCGGAAAATGGCTCTTCGTCGCTGGCGTGGCGCACCACCGGCTCACCGCTCTTTACTTCAATCGCCCGAACGGGGGGCATATCCAGAGGAGACGGGAGATAGTCAACGACGGCATCAAGCACAAGCTGGACTCCTTTGTTCTTCAAAGCCGAACCACAAAAGACGGGGAAAATCTTGTTCGCGATGACGGCCTTGCGGAGTGCCATCTTGAGGACGTCGATGGGATGCTCCTTCCCTTCCAGGTACTGACTCATAAGAGTGTCGTCCTGTTCCACAATCTTCTCAACCAATTCGTGACGATATTTTTTCGCTTCTTCCACGAACTCTTGTGGGATTTCCTTTTCAACCACATCCATACCTTTCTCACCCACGAAGTCATAGGCCTTCATCTTTAAGAGGTCAATGACACCTTCATGATGCTCTTCAAGCCCAATCGGTATTTGCATACGTACCGCACTCTTGTTGAGGCGGTCAAGAATGGAGGCGTATGATTTCTCAAATGACGCGCCCATTCGGTCAAGCTTGTTGATGAAACAGATACGCGGAACTTGTCCTTCGTCGGCGTAGCGCCAGTTGGTTTCCGATTGCGGTTCCACGCCGGCGACGCCGTCAAAGACGACCACCGCGCCGTCCAAGACGCGAAGAGAACGCTTTACCTCTACCGTGAAGTCAATGTGCCCGGGAGTATCAATAATATTGAAACGATGCTTCTTGGAGGTATCGGTCTTCGGCATATAGGTCGGATTCCAGAAACAAGTAATGGCCGCCGCGGTAATCGTGATACCGCGCTCGCGCTCCTGCTCCATCCAGTCGGTTACCGTGTCCCCTTCGTGCACTTCGCCGATTTTGTGCGTCATTCCCGTATAAAAGAGAATACGCTCGCTAGTCGTTGTTTTGCCAGCATCTATATGTGCAATTATTCCAAAGTTACGGACTCGCTCGAGTGGATAGTCGCGGTTCATGGCTGATTTGTAAGAGCGAAGCGACTATACAAATCGCCACCCCCTCACTTGAATTACTGAAATGAAATCTGCACTTACTAATTTACCTTTCACTGCTAAATGTCGTCTTACCTCACCTAGGTCTTGTATCAAGTGAGGGGGTTATGTTTCGCGTCCGTACTTTGTCTTACTGCACGTGCAAAGTTACGGGCGAAGCCATAAAAAGAAAATGCCTCAAGGGCACTGGCTAGAATAGCGTACAAGGGACAAAAAAGCAAAATCACCCTTTCATCTTTAGTAAAGGAAGTAGAAGTTGCCGCCATTGGTCTATCGTGCCATTGACTCCGTTGATCTCAAGAGAATCGAGGTGTAGATTTCCAGTGCGTCGTCCATCGTAGTAGATTTTGAGCGACTCGCCGCAACAACCACACTTTACTAACAAGCGCGGACTTATTCGTTTTGTCTGCGCTCGTTTCGTTACCCGCAAGGGTATACATATACCCTTGCCGTCTTTGATATGTGTAATCTTTGGCATAGTTTCCGGCTTTGTTGCATGAAAATCTCTCAACCATCTCAAAACCGCCCCGACTCTCGTC
>CAYHOU010000151.1:0-2144 GCA_964358195.1 uncultured Candidatus Saccharibacteria bacterium
TTCTTTGCTAAATATTTTTTGTTTTTCGAGATTCGAAATTAGATATTCGATATTTCTTTATGATATAATGCTTTGACTATGCCTCTTCCCGAAAAGGATACTCAATCTCCGGCTGTCCCATCTCAACAGAAACATGAGAGCAGTCTTGAGCATTTGGAGAACCGCCTGTACTCACGGACGCCTCCTCCGCTCCGGCACGACGAAGAATTCATCGGGGAGGAAAAGCACATCCGCATCGCTCCCGGCTGGACATCGGAAGCGGAACGGAAAGAAGCAACCCTTTTTTCCATTGTTTCCATCGTTATGCCTTGGCTCAAACGCTTATTTATAGCCTCCATTCTCTTCTTTCTGTTTGCCGCCGGCATCGCCGTTTTCGGTTTCTGGCGCGGAGGAAATACGCTCTCCCCGCAGAATATTTCCGTGGAAGTCATTGGCCCCGTCGGCGCGGCTGCGGGAGAAGAACTTCCCGTTGAAATCGTGATACGGAACGATAACAAGCAAAGTCTTAATTCGGTAGACCTGCTGATTGAATTTCCCGACGGAACGAAAAAGGACGATAACCTCTCCGAAGCGCTTCTGCGCTACCGGGACGCACTCGGCGAGGTGGCCCCCGGAGCGAGCGTCTCACGGAGGATTTCATTCGTGCCATTCGGGCAGGAAGGCGAAAGCAAAAGTGTCTCCATAGTCGCAGAATACCGGCCGAAAGATTCAAATGCCATCTTTTCAAAGAAAACAAAATATGAATTTACTATCAGTTCGGCTCCGGTAACAATGAAGCTCGGCATTCCGAAAGAAGTGAATTCTAATCAGGTGTTTGAAACGGTTATAGACCTGTCCTCCAACTCCAGCGCGACGCAGGACAACCTCCTCCTCAAGGCGCAGTATCCGTTTGGTTTTGAATTCGTGGAAAGCGCTCCCGCGCCGACGTTCGGGAAGGATGGCTGGTTGCTCGGTGACCTTGAACCGCAGGGGAAGCGAAGCATCCGCATCAAAGGGAAGATACTCGCGACCGAAGAGTCCGACCGCACCTTCAACTTCTCGGCGGGTACGCAGAACCCGAAAGACGAAAAGCAAATCAGCACGACGTTCCTCAAAGAATCGCCAACCGTTTCCGTGAGGCGGACGTTTCTTACACTTGACCTGTTAGTTAACGGCGAGAAAGGAAAGACATTCATCGGGCGAAGCGGACAAACGGCGCGCGTTGATGTTCTGTGGGGGAATAACCTATCTACCAAAATCGCGGACCTTGAAATTACCGCGACGCTCAAAGGAGATATTTACAACACGAAATCCGTTACGTCGGGAAACGGTTTTTACGACTCAAATATCGGTACGGTGGTGTGGAACAAAGAAAAGACCGCGCGATTCGCCGCCGTAGCGCCGGGGGAGAGCGGGACCTTGAGTTTTAGCTTCGGGATGCTGTCCGTGGCGACCGACCCCACGGCATTCAAGAACCCAGGGATGTCCATAGAGGTTATGGCGAGAGGGAAACGTCTTGACGAACAAGGGCTGTATCAGGACGTTATCTCTTCAGTGACGAAGGAGATAAAAATCGCGACAGCGCTCACGCTTTCATCGCGCCTGCTGCATGACGACGGGCCTATTCAGAATTCGGGTTCCGTTCCACCACAGGCAGAGCAGGAAATCTCTTACACGGTTATGTGGTCGCTTTCCAACGCCTCAAACGGAGTATCAGGGGCCAGTGTCAGCGCCGTGCTCCCTTCCTATATGAAATGGACGGAGCAAGTGAACCCCGCTTCGGAGCAGGTGACGTATAATCCGGTGGGCGGTGAAATTATCTGGAACGCGGGGGGCATTGAAGCAGGGATGGGCGTCGGTTCGCCTCCGCGCGAAGTAGCGTTTCAGGTTTCATTCCTTCCGAGTCTCGGCCAAGCGGGGACAGCGCCGACGGTGCTTGGAGAAAGCGTCGCGCGGGGGACAGACCTCTTTACCGGCATTGAGGTAAAAAGCAATATTCGTCCCGCGCTTACGACGAAAGCGCTCGGCGACGCGGGAGCGCCGGGGGAGAGCGGAATGGTAATAAAATAACCAATCACCAAGCTCCAAACAATACCTCAAATTCAAATCACAAAAGACTTCTTGAATTTGTAAATTGTGATTTGTTTGGTTATTGTATCTTGGTT
>CAYHOU010000152.1:0-2125 GCA_964358195.1 uncultured Candidatus Saccharibacteria bacterium
ACGGGGAACCTCGCTTTTGGAGAGCGATGTTTTACCATTGAAACTATAGGCCCAACCGGATGTATAATACCACGAAATCAGTGAGAGAGGAATTTTTTAACCAGTTGCTCACTTGTCGATTTCTCCTGTGGGGCGAGCCACCGTATTTTTGTATTTCGCTTAAACCACGTCATCTGACGTTGGGCATAATGCCAGATTTCGGACTGAAGCGAGGCAATCATTTCCTGTTTTATTATCTTTTTTTGCAAAAATCGTGCGAGATATCGGTACTCAAGGCCGAGTTCTTCCATCCGTTTCCACGACAAACCCCGCGTGTGAATCTTTTTCGCTTCGGCAATCATTCCAGCCTTTAGGCGGGACAGAAGCCGGTCGGCTATTCTCTCTTTCAGTTTCTCAGGGGGAAGCGTCAACCCAAGCCACAATACCTGACGAGGCTCAACCTCGTCAGAGTGTTTGAGAGTCGGCACCTTTCCAAGTACTGTGGCGATTTCTATCGCACGAATAAGGCGGCGTGGGTTGTGTGAGTCTATCGTCTTCGCCCTCCTCGGGTCACGCTCTTTCAGCATTTGGAAAAGTTCCGGAGTTGTCTTTTTGTCCAATCGGGCGCGGAGTTTCTCGTTTGGCGGGACCTCTGGAAATTGGTTGCTCGTCAGAAGCGAATCAACATACAGTCCTGTTCCACCGCACACAATCGGAAGCTTTTCACGCTGCAGGATTTCTTCCATTTTCGCGCGCGCGAGTGTTTGATACTCGGCAACCGAGAACCGCCTTTTCGGACTCACCACATCAAGCAGGTGATGGGGAACACCTCCCATCTCTTTTTTTGTCACTTTTCCGGTGCCGATATCCAGTCCTTTGTACACTTGTCTCGAATCAGCAGAAATAACTTCACCGTTGAATTTTCGGGCAAGTTCTACCCCAAGCGCGCTTTTACCAGTCGCGGTTGAACCCACAATTACAATAACCTTTTGCTTTTGAACCTTTTTGGTCATAGTATAGGTTCTACCATGTTTACGGGTATTATCAAAAGAACTGCTAAGATTGGGGCGATACGCAAGGAAAAAGGCGGACTCACGGTAGAGGTCGCCGTTCCGTCCGGCTGGAAGGTTACAGAAGGGCAGAGTATCGCCGTAAATGGCATCTGTTCCACCGTTGCGATAGTTTCCGGGAAGAAACTCACGTTTCAATATATGCCGGAAACTATTCGCAGAACAACCGTACGGTGGTGGAAGAAGAACGATACCGTCAATCTTGAAGATAGCCTCCGGCTCGGCGACCTTATTGGCGGGCATATGGTCATGGGACATATTGAAGGTATAGGGCGCATTGGTGCGGTGGTGAATAAAAAAGGCGAACGATTGATTAAGGTGGAAACATCACATGAGCTTGCGACGCAGATGATTAAAAAAGGGTCTATCGCGCTTGACGGGGTAAGTCTTACGCTTGTGGATGTCGCCCAAGACTGGCTCATGGTCGCGCTCATTCCGTATACCATTTCGCATACGAACTGGAAAGAAAAAACCGCGGGAGGCCTGGTGAATATTGAAACGGATATTTTAGGAAGACAGCGGATGCAGAATGTATTAGGAAAATATGCAAAGAAAAAGAAACGTTAAGAGTCAAAAGTTGATGGTCAATGGTGCGCGTAAGCGCATCGGTATCGTCGTTGCCGAATTTAATTTGGACATTACGGAGAGGCTTCTTGAGGGTGCTTTGAAGGAACTGCGCGCAAACGGTGTTGCTGAAAAGAATATAACTGTACGGCACGTTCCGGGTTCCTTCGAGCTCCCGCTCGCGTGTCAGAAATTTGCCCAAACGGGGAAGTACGACGCGCTTATCGCACTTGGATGCGTCATCAAGGGAGAAACCGACCACTATTACTATGTCGCAGGCGAGGCCGCTCGGGGCATCATGGACGTGATGCTGAAATTTTCTATACCTATCGGTTTTGGCGTACTTACCACCAATACGTTGAAACAGGCACAGGCTCGCTCGGGTAAAACCGTAAATGCAGGTGCCTTTGCCGTAACCGCCGCTTTGCGGTTAATCAGCTAGTTGCGGTTTTTGTTGGTTATACTACTTCATAGCCACCGCCTCCGGCGGTGAGCGCTCATGAAGGTTCTAC
>CAYHOU010000153.1:0-2117 GCA_964358195.1 uncultured Candidatus Saccharibacteria bacterium
TCGCAATCAAGAAAACAAAATACGGCTACGATACGCATGTACCCGCTTTGCCGGGCTGTCACAGCCAGGGGAACACCGAGCGCGAGGCTATTGTGAACACTCGTGACGCGGTTTTGACGTATCTTGATATGGAGCAAAAGGAATTGAAAGATACAAAGTTTCGCGAAATACAAATCGCTCTTACATAATGCTATTCACCGATGTTTCTTCAGCGCGGGCGATTCGCGCTTTTCAAAAAGCGGGTTTTTGGATTTCAACAACGCGCGGAACGAAACATACCGGTATGACGAACGGAACGCGGAAACTTACCATTCCTCGTCATGCGCGAGTTAACCCATACACACTAAAAGCAATCATTCGAGATGCGGGGTTGACTGACGAAGAATTTAAACAATTACTCTGATTATGAAAGACGAAGGCGTGAACGAAATAACGCGTATCAACACTCTTTCAGGGAGTTTTGATTGGCTTAACGATGAACCTGAATTATATTCCGTTTCAGATTTGAAAAAGAAATATCCGCAATCAGAGTAATTGGCTTTTTAGCCCATTTTTGTTAGGATTGTCTTCGTTCCTATTCGTATCTATTAGTATCATTCGCACCCATTAGTATATTGGTATCTTTTATTTTATGGCAACACACCCCAAAACAGAACGCACGCTCGTTATTATCAAACCTGACGGAGTACAGCGAACGCTCGTCGGAGAGATTATCGGCCGCTATGAACGGCTAGGACTCAAGCTCGTCGGTATGAAGCTCACGGTGCCCACCAAGGCGCACGTGGAGAAGCACTACAACCTTGACCCGAACTGGAAGCGCATTGTCGGCGAGAAGTCCATTGAGGCGTACCAGAAGAAAGGCCTGAAACCTCCGTATACGGACCCGCTCAAAGTCGGTGAACTCGTCATTGAAGCGCTCCAGAAGTACCTTACCAGTGGTCCCGTCATCGCGATGGTCTGGCAGGGGGCGCACTCGGTGAAGATTGTCCGCAAGGTTACAGGGGGTACAGAGCCTCTCACATCCGATGTCGGCACGATTCGCGGGGACTTTGTGGTTGACTCCTACCAGATGGCGGACATTGACGGCAGAGCGGTACGCAATCTCATCCACGCATCCGGTTCGGTT
Source organism: uncultured Candidatus Saccharibacteria bacterium (assembly GCA_964358195.1). Classification (GTDB taxonomy): domain Bacteria; phylum Patescibacteriota; class Minisyncoccia; order Phycocordibacterales; family UBA10002; genus UBA10002. The sequence goes on from CAYHOU010000153.1 coordinate 1,127, forward strand.
GAAGAAGCCGAAAATGAAATCAAACACTGGTTTGCAAGCGATGAATTGGTGAAGTATCGCCTCATCGGCGAGCAAATTCTTTATGATGTTAATTTGGACGGGCTTCTTGAATAAAACTAATCAACCAATTAACGAATCTACAAATACCAACGAATCCGAAACCCCACCTCTTGTCCTCCCCTTTGAAAAGGGGAGGAGGCAGGAGGGGATATTTGCAGGTATTCGTTGCATTAGTCTATTTGCAGATTGGTTTTTTCAGAAAGCTGTCAAATCCCTTCACTCAAAGTTATCCACAGTTTCGTTTCCAGAAGGGAGCGAAGGATTTTTGCTGGTTTCTACTTTCTGTCCACCTGTTATCAACTTACTGAAACTAGCTTGAGCCCCCGACCCGTATAATGACAGCACCGTTTCCTGATAAGGGAGCCTAAAATTATAAAAAGTAACACTTCGCTCCTTTGCTACTCAAGGCCTTTGGGTCTTCGGTGCGGGACACAAGTATACACATGCGCTCCGTTCTTATCAGGGAACCCTAAAACCGTCCGCCGACCCCATGTGGGTGGCGGACAGGCTGTAGACAGAGTCAGCTTTTAGCTTATAGGTGTTAGCTTTTAGGAAAGGTCAGAGAAACTAGAAGCTGAAACCTAGCAGCTAATAACTTGTCTTGGGATGTATACGAATCAAACCCTGACACCCTTTTAATCATCTTGGCGGCGCGGAAGCTATGGCTCACGTGCGCGAGAAAGAGGAGAAGAAGCAGGAAGATAGGCTTGGTTCGTAGTCATCCGGAGATAAGAACTGAATAACTCATAACCAATAACTGAATGACTGAATCATCAAGAGAGCCGCAACGCTAAACTTTTTGCTGTGTAACTGTCCACACCTGTCATTGCGAGCGGAGCGAAGCAATCCAGCGGTAGAGCCGCATATTCTGGATTGCTTCGTTATTTCGCTTCGCTTCATTCCTCGCAATGACGCTTTACATGGTCGTTCC
>CAYHOU010000154.1:0-2106 GCA_964358195.1 uncultured Candidatus Saccharibacteria bacterium
CTGTAGAGCCTGATACTATTTGACGATTGATTTTTAAGTTGTTTTGGTGTATAATTGATGTTAGATTTGCTGGATTCCCGCTTTCGCGGGAACGACTTAGGAAAGTCGTTTGACAACTAACGGAGCTGATTCAGCTGTCTTGGAAGACAGCACGAGAGGTTCTTAAACCCCTGTTTCCGCGATGCGGAGAAAGGCGTTCAGATGAAAATAAACATCTTCGTGGCCTTCGTTGCCACACTGCTCGCGGGACCGTTTTCGGTGTCCGCGGCAATCACCGAATTGCCATTTGGTGGGACGAACAAGTTGGTGGAGTATTACCTCCAACACACCGACACGGTTCGCTTCAGCCTCTGGCTCCCGGGAGAGACAATGAATATCTTTCTCGGTCGCGTGTACACTACCGAGACCGGCGAGCCGGTCAATTCACTTGCACGACGCTCTCAAGCCGAGTTTGTAGCGTTCATTGAGCGCAAGATGCAGGAGATGACACTTTTTGCGTTGCGAGAACACTTCACATCCGAGATGGATGGGGAGCAGTTCATAGTAAGGTATGGTGGCGAGGCAACAATGATGCGGAAAGGACAGCCGTATGCACAGGACCTGTTCGGACAATTGAACTATTTTGCCGTTACTCAATACGACGGCGCATTCAATTTTTCTGACAACGCGTTTGCAGTCAAACTGTCTCAGGCCGCCACAGCGTCCCTGCACATACCCTTTCTGGTGAAAGGCATCAAGAGTGCCCAACTCCTCATGGAAGATGGAAGTAGTCCGAGCATAGAAGCTTGGACTGACATGGGGGGGATATTGTGGGTGGAAAATACGTTGCTTATCACTCCAGCTAATGGCCAGTTGCGTATCCAGTACGAAGATGGTCGTGAGGAGGTAACGGATACCGAAAATGGTAACACGCTCGTTACCTACCTTTCTCCGTCGCTCGCAGAGGGTTCATCCTTCAAACGACTCGGTGTTCCACGAGTCATTGACGACAAGGTAGAACTACGGTACGAGGCGGAGGATTCGGAGGATGTTCAAATTGAACTCTCCACCGACGGTTCTCGCTGGGTGCCCTACCCCTACCTTCCAGTGTCGGAGTATCCGCCGGTAGCGTCGAGCGGCATCAAAACCGCTTCAGTATCGTCGGTGCGTATCCGCACCGCGACAGCTCCGAAGGTCAGCGGACACGGTTTCTACCGCGCTCGTATCACATCGCCTCTGCCTCAACAGGTGGAGAAACGATAATCGCTCTTTCAGTTTTCACCCGTCGTACTGTGCCTGTGGCAGTACGGCGGTTTTTTTGTTGATAACTGGGAACGGGCGTGTGGTACAATTACGCGGCGATGGAGATTTATACATCCCCCACCCGAAGACGGGTTGCGCCCCCTTTGATAAGGGGGAATGAAACACCCTCGATGAGGAATCTTTTTCCAACAAAATGTCGCTTGCTTTTTCTCTCGGCTCTGCTTGGTGTGAGTTTTTTTGTTGGTAACGGGTTGCTGTTTGCACAATCGTCTCCGTTTGAATGTACTCCCGCTGAAGGTTCAAAATCTGGTGGTTTTACAGATGTCCTCACTATTCCAGAAGGTATTACCAACACGGAAGCATTGAATCAGGACAAGATATTCACTATAAACTGTGTCAATACAACTGACTTAAGCAAAAAAGCTACTGACGATGCCACCGCACAAATCATTTACGTTGACCTCACGGCAGGCGTACCGACTCTTGCGGGAGCGGGGACGGGGGTCGCGAATCAGTTTTACGCGGGTACGATTGCCATTTCGGGCAAAGCGACCAATATCGGCAACACCTCGGTTGCCGGAACGTTCACCAACCTCTATCAATACCGCAGGACGGGCAACACAACATGGAATGATTTAACAATCCCGCTTCCGCTCTATCCCGCGGTAGCGACACTCGGGGCGCAGGGGAGCGGAAAAGGGGATTGAACTCCCCTACGAGGCAACTGATGATGAGCGAGTGCTCATCAAACGAGCTTCACCAGACTTCAAAAGTTGGGAGTTGATTTCTGCGCAACCTTTAGTATCCACTAGGACTTACGCAGAAATGCATTTTAGGGTGTCATTCCCGCGCAGGCGGGAATCC
>CAYHOU010000155.1:0-2097 GCA_964358195.1 uncultured Candidatus Saccharibacteria bacterium
GAGAGTTTCGTCCGAAAGCACGGGATAACTGAGCGGCACATTACTGAAACGGCGAGCAGACTTTTGGAGCAGTGGCATGCCGCAGATGCAACCTAACTTTAGGTTGAGCGGACAGGCCGGAAGCACCGCGGGACCAAAAAGGTGTCAGGAACCAATGACACTACCTATTGTGTAGGAAACAAAGACGGAGGAAATAAAGATGGCGAAACATGTATTGCTAGAACATGCAACTCGGCGCAAACATACGGATGTTCCAAATTTACCAAAGGACGCTGAGTATGATAACAAAGCTGGTTACTGGAGATGGGAAGGAACGCCTTTGGTGAAAACGCAAGAGTTCAAGAATAATTCTGCATCGAAGAAGTGTGATCTGGAGACTGGCGAAGATCAGAAGGGAGAATGAGCCCCTCTGCGTTATTGCTGACGACCGTCTACGATTTCTCCGCGGATCTAGTGGCGCTGCGTCTTGAGGAGATGGGTGTTCCTTTTCTTCGGATCAACAGGGAACACTTTCAATCTTATCGTATAACGATTGATCCGGTTGAGCCGTCAGTAGTGATATATCGAGATGGCGAGCTTGTTGGTAACTCATCATCACTTAAGTCTGTCTGGTTTCGCCAACCTGTATTTCTTCGGAACACTCCACCTATTCCATTGTCGCCCGAAGATCAATTGCAGCGTTCTCAATGGACCGCTTTCCTTCGGGCATTCAGCGTTTTCGACAATATCTCGTGGATGAACTGGCCACAGGCGACGTATTTGGCAGAAACTAAGCCCTATCAACTTTTGGTCGCCAACCGCTGTGGCCTTCGTGTACCACAGACTCTTGTCGGCAATGATAGCGATCAGTTTCAAGAGCGTTTTCCCTGCCCCATCATAGCAAAGTCGCTCGATACGATATTAATGCGCGAAGGAAGCGAGAACTTGTTTACCTACACGACGCAGTGCGATATCCAAGAATTAACAGACGATACTGTCGCAACGGCCCCGTTAATCGTGCAAGAATGTTTTGAGGTTAAGACTGATTGTCGAGTAACGGTGGTGGGTGAAAAGGTATTTGCTGTGAAGATTCTTAAAATGGGAATGCCTATAAAAGGAGACTGGCGCACGACCCCCAAAGAGGAACTTGAATATATTGACTTTAAGCTCCCAGAAATGATTGAACGCGCTTGCAAAACGCTCGTAAGAAAGTTGGGTCTTGTTTTTGGCGCCATCGACCTTTTAGAAACCGATGATGGTTTCGTTTTTCTAGAGATAAATCCGACTGGGGAATGGGGCTGGTTAACTAACGAACAAAGGCAATTGGATATTGAGATCGCAAAATGGCTAGCTGCGCCACCCTCTTGAGGAAGTCACTTCAAGTAGCGAAACGAGTGCTTGAAGAGCTCTTTCCATTTTTTTTCTTCTTTTGTTACGCGATGAGGAAATTGCAAGAGGCAGCGAATCCAGACATCGGAGCGTCAGATGGGGAATACAGTCGCTATCATGACCTAAATAGTAAAACGCTATCTCTGCGTATTAAGGAAGAACACGAAAGAGCCAAGGCCATTGACGAGAAAACGGTAAAGTTTACGTTTTCAATAAGCATTGCATTGACGATGCTGGGGGCAACAGGAGGGTATTTCACAACAGCATTGCAAAGTGGTGTGTTTAAGTTTGTGGTGTCAGGTGTGGCGGGAACGTCAGTCTTCTATACACTCATGGGTGGTCTGCTCGCCCTTGGTGCTTTAAAGACTTTCCCCACATATGGATACGGCACAGACTTCTTACTCAGCGCCAGAAAAAATAAGCAAGCCAAAGTGCGCGCGTTGGCTGCCCAAGAGAAAATAAATATCGTTCGACAAATGCGAAATGAGGCTGCATACCAGTGTCTTAGAAATGGATTTTTTGCTCTTTTGATTTCAGCAACCGTATTTGTTATTGCGCTTTCACTTGTGCCCAAAGATTAGAAATAAATAGGGGGACGCTACCCTTTCTATTCGACAGCCCGCATTTTCGATCCCCGAAAAAGCAAGGGCCTCCGAAGAGGCCCCGCGCCCTTCCAAACAAGAACTGGCGACAACATCGGAAACAAGGCGGTAACATGAAGTCATGGAA
>CAYHOU010000156.1:0-2087 GCA_964358195.1 uncultured Candidatus Saccharibacteria bacterium
ACACAAAGAACCGTATGGCTTGCTTGAAGACGTGCTTGTAAAAGAAGAACACCGCAAGAAAGGTATAGGTACCGCACTTGTGAAAGAGGCGATTGCGGAGGCGAAGCGTCTTCATTGTTACAAAGTTATCGGCACGAGCCGACTTTCACGCGAAAACGTTCACGCGTGGTACGAAAAACTCGGTCTCAAAAAACACGGCTTTGAGTTCCGTATGGATTTGTAAGACACAGAAGCGACACGGACTAAGAACACGGAACTGACACGAAACCTCTCCACCTTTTCAGAGGGAAGATTGGGGGGTGTTTCTTTTCCGCTTTAGCAATAAGCGACATGTGTCGCTTATTGCTAAAGTGCACAGGCTCACTTCAATGTAGCAAGAAGGTCACGGTGAAGTTTGCCGTTCGTACCGACGATGGTTGTTGACTGCGCCGTCACATCCCCTCCTTTCTGTTCGGTAACCGTCCCTCCCGCCTCGGTGAGAATCAAGATTGCCGCCGCCATATCCCAGATATGGAGGTTGATATTGACGAAAAAATCCAGAACGCCCGAGGCAACGAAACAGATTTCAAGCGCCGAACCGCTGAAGACGCGAAAGCGATATGCGTGTTTTTCAATCGTATCGCATAGGATGGTACGTGAGCGGGATTCTCCCCATTTCCAGCCAAGTCCGCCAACTCCTTTTTTGAGCGAAGCGGTTCCCGATATATGGATTGGCCTCCCATTTTTGAACGCCCCTCCCCCGCGGGTGGCGGTATAGAGTGCCTTATTGACCGGGTCGGAAACAATCCCGACAAGCGGACCATGTGCGTCCCAGAGCGCCACGGAAATGGAACAATGGTGCAGTCCGCGAATGTAATTGGTAGTACCGTCAATGGGGTCTAGATACCACGTATAGAGCGAACCATTCTTTGATGCGCCTTCTTCCCCCACGATGCCATGGCTGGGAAAGGCGGACGAAATAGCCTCGGTGAGCATGCGTTCTATTTCCTTATCCGCGTGGCTTACCTCGCTCCCTCTATATTCATCGTCTTTTATCTTAATCTCCCCCGCGTTTCCAAACGACTTCAAAAAAATCGGCTCGGCTTTTTTAACTGCCTCAAGCGCCACCTCCAAAAATTTTTGTGGGTTGTCTGACATACCGTTCATACTACCATTACCGCTCCCCGCAGTAAAAAGTTACTCTTAGATTCTCCCTTTCCTAAAGGGAGTGCCGAGTCCGCGAGGCGAGGGATTTTTTCTTCGTTTGTCATTCACAAGGAATCGTGGATCCGAAATTTTTCTCTCCTTACCACATAATTACGGTCGTAATTATGTGGTAACTCGCCTTACACTATATTTGCGACCGAGAAAATAGTGTAAAAGTGAGGAAAACAAAAAGCGACAGAGGGTGTTCCTCCGTCGCCACGCAACGAACATAGATTTTAGTTGATTCCGCAGTCATTTGAAGATACTCGTCCTCCACGTAACTGAATCTCAAAACCTATGCTGTCTAGATCAATCTCCCTCTTCAGACGCTCGTAACTTCCCGGCAACAATTGGACATCCTTCCATATCTTTGCAAGTTGAACGGCTTCAGCCAATGGGTCGTCCGGCGTAACCGAATGGCTGATGTTGCAAATATAAAGCGACTCAAGTCCGTGTCCCATGCAAAATCCTTCCACATAACTCCAGAGGTCAACCCAATAAGGCACAAAGGGTTGGAAATATTGGGAAATCCTGTTTGCAAAAGATTCAACATCGTGACTGACATCCGACGACACAACGACGAAATTGAATGAATCATTCCCTTCAAATTGATGTCGCCAGTTGCGCCAACGATATACGATTTCGTCATTGGTTTTTCGGTCACTCAACAACACACGACTGAATGAATTTTCTGGGTGTTCTACGGAGCAGAACGCGAATGCGCCAGTCAGTTCATTGGTGCCAACTGTGATGCAATGCCTTTCTTTTATTTTCATGTCTTTTCCTCTATTTCTGTACAATCCGTGTGACTTCGGGGCTATTGTTACAAAAGCAATAACCATATTTGAGGCAACTCGTCTTTGAGATTTGAACGATTGGGATATGATAGACGCATGAAAAAA
>CAYHOU010000157.1:0-2086 GCA_964358195.1 uncultured Candidatus Saccharibacteria bacterium
TCTGTCATTCCCGCGGAGGCGGGAATCCAGTGTAAGCCGTTTTTTAAGGCTCGGGATTCCCCTTTTCAGGGGAATGACACTGATTGCGTAAGTCCTATTATGGCAAATATTCTCCTTTTTCATGAATAATCTTCCAAGCCGCTTCTGGAGTAAGTTTACCTCTGGCTTCTTTACCCACACCCTTATCTGCAAGTTGTTGTTCCATATCACGAGTTATTATTAAGGGGATTTTGACTGTTCCGCCCTCTTCCATTCCCAAAGAGGACCTAGGAATATTTTCAGGAGTGGAGTTCTGACCAAGCGCACTGCGCGCCTGTGAAAGCAGGAAGTTCCGAAGCACCTTAAGACTGTTGTCCGACTCAACAAACATAAGGCCTGCGTCAAACTCATTCGCGCGAGCTGTATCACCGGTGAAAAAGGCTCGGACTTTCTTTACAAAATCAAACAGTTCCGGTCTTTCTTCAGGTCTCTCCGAAAAAACGCTCATCGCCCTTCCCCACGCTCTTGGAGTCCCGACGGCTAATACTTTTTCAAGTGTGTCTTGGTCTGCCTTTATGAGGTCTTCAAAGGTAGCCAGTGGTGTTTGTTCAGCGGCTGATGCCGTGGAACTTTCGGGTTTACTCTTCGCTTGCTCTCCTCCTTGCGAATTGAGTATTCGTTGAAGTTCCGCCGTGCGCTCCGTTGCTTCATGTGCCGCAGAGGTTATATCAGTGGAAGAAGAAGATGCTAGGGGTGTTTCAACCCGCGCCACCGGTGCCGTCCGCGGATTGAGTTTTCGTTGCGTTTCCGCAATCCACTCGGAGGTTGAACGCGCAGACGCTGTTTCGGGCGAAGCGCCGGCCGTTCCGGAAGTAGCTACTCCTCCCGCCTTTTCAGCGCGTTTTCTCGCTTCCTCGGCTTTCGCCGCCCCGATAATTTGCTCCGCAGTGAGTGGACCCCTTGGTGCTTGAGCCTGTGTCCCTGCCTTTTCTTCACTCGGGAACAACTTTTTCTTCACATCCTGATAGACGACGGAACGCAGCGCTGGCTGGAAGCCAGCGAGGTCGCCTTTGCTTAAGGTTGCTATAAATGTTTTGCCGAATGTATCAAGTTCAGAGGCCGTTACCGCTCGCGTGTTTCTCTTTTCCTCAAACTCTCTGAAGAAATCAACGACTTTCCCGTACACTTCAGTGGAAATTTGTCCAAGCTTCTTGAAACCGATGCGGGTTTTCAAGGTCGCGTCATTCGGCATATCAATTATTCTTTGTATCAGTGTACTGCCGCTTTCTATGCCCTTCAGATATTCGGCAATCGCCTCTGTCCGCTCTTCAGCGCTCCTCGCGCGTTCCACGGTTTTGTGAGGAGCGGGTTGGTCTTGGGGTGTTGTATCATCCGCAAGTTCTCCGTCATATAACGAATCGAGGGAAAGCTTTCCTTGTTCTTCCAACTCTTCGGCTTTCTCTACGATACTATCCTGCGCCTCTGCTTTCGCATCGTCGTCAACGGCTCCCAACTTCCCTATTTCTTCCCGCAAGGCGGCAGCGACGCCCTTGGTCAAGACTCCGAGTATTTTTTCCAAAGCTTCAGGTTCCAAACCAGCAAGCGCGGTTGCCGCGACGGACGCTTCAACTTTACCGAGGAGCGTTTTTAAATTCTTCTTATCAAGCCGCATCAGAAGGTCAAATGTCACGTCGCCCTCTTCGGCAGACTCGGCTCCCGCGGCAACATCCGCTGGAGCAGGTTCGGGAATTTCGGCTGAAGCTTTGACGTCGGCTGCGGCCTCTCCAACAGTATCCGGTACCGCTGGCTGGGGCGGTTCGGGAGGTGTGTTGGCGGGGGCGTTAATTGTCTTGTCCGTTTCGTCAAAATCGGGAGGGGGAAGGAGTGGTTCTGGGCTTTCGGTGGTCATAGTTTAAAAGGTTAAATGTACCCATAAGTATAGGCTTCTTTTTGAAATTACAGCATATTGACTTTAGGGTTAATATGTGATACAATTACAAAGGTGGTTCTTCGACAGAAGGTGACTACTATTTCCGCACGAAAAAACGAGGCTAACAACAAAATGCAGCCTCTTTCCAGAAAATCTGGTTATGACAACTACAAATAC
>CAYHOU010000158.1:0-2084 GCA_964358195.1 uncultured Candidatus Saccharibacteria bacterium
ACGAAAAAAAAGGAATATTGATATATACAAAGGGTTTTTTCATTCAATTTGCGGAAAAGTGCCGTTAGTTTCCGCCTTAATAAATCGGATACCGATGTTTTTTGCGAATTCTTCATCGCTTGTTCTGTCCCCGACGACGAATGACTGCTGTTTATCCACATGGGTCGTTTGAAGAAAATCCCACAATAAACCTATGTTTGGTTTACGGCACCCGCAGTTATCACGTTCAACGTGCGGGCAAATGAATATTTGCCCAAATGAAATGCCCCTCCGTGAAAACAAGTCGAGTAGTTTCTTCTGAACTGTTTGAAACGCGCCTTGCGGGAATGAGGCCGTACCGAGCCCGTCTTGATTGGAAATCATGACGAGTGTATAGCCCCTTTCAATCAAGGCTTGCAGTGCCGGTATTACCTTGGGTAATATCCGTAACTTCTTCAAACAATCAACTTGTTTCGTATCCGGTGGCTCGTAGATAAGTGTTCCGTCCCGGTCCAGGAAAGCGATTTTTTGTACCTCTTTTTTCATAGCAGTTTTATTAAGGTGGCAACGAGTAATGTATTCTGTTTGGGCGTCCCTACTGAAATGCGTATACAATCTTTCAGGAGCGGATTGGAACTAAAGTCCCTGACAATAATTCCAAATCTAGCGGCGAGCCCTTGTGCGATAACGGTTGCATTCGGAATCCGCACCAGAAGAAAGTTAGCCTCGCTTGGAAACACCGTGAAGCCAAGCCTCTGAAAGGCTTGCGACAGCCGTCCCCGTTCTTTAATAATCTGGTTACGCCACTTCACAACCTTCGGATATTGCGAAAGTGCCTTTGTGGCTACCACAGAGGAAAGACGATTGAGGTTGTATGGCGGTTTTATGCGATTCAAGAATTCTATTATCTCCTTTTGCGCAACCGCATAGCCGACGCGTATTCCGGCAAGCCCCCATGCTTTTGAGAAGGTGCGCAGTATGACGAGATTCTCCAGTTTCCGGACTTTGTCTGTTGCAGAGGGCGTGGAAGAAAATTCTATATACGCCTCATCAAGGACAACGATTCCCTTGAAGCTCCGGCACAGTCTTTCAATGTCCTGGAGCGGAATGACCGTTCCAGTTGGATTATTCGGCGAACAGCAGAAGAGTAACTTCGTCTTCGGCCCTGCCATGTCGAGAAGGGATGCGACGTCAAGAGTAAAATCACGCCGAAGTATGGCACGTTTAACGGTAGCGTTTGCCAATTCTCCCGCTACTGCATACATTCCGTAAGTGGGCTCCACGATGAGTATTTCTTCCTTTGGCTCCACGAAGAGGCGAATCAGAAGGTCAATGGCTTCATCGGAACCGTTGCCGACAAAAATGTTTTCCTCGGCCACAGCGAGAAAAGACGCAAGGGCCTTCCGGAGCTCCCCCGAATACGGGTCAGGATAGCGGTTAAGCAGTGGGTCTAGTTCGCTTGTAGCTACGCTGCCGAATGCATTTTCATTCGCGTCGAAAAAGATGCCTTTTTGATACAGACTGCGAGCCGAACAATACGGCTTGAATTTTCTTAAGTTGGAACGAATAAGCGAAGTTATCATAGTGTGTTTTTATCTCTAATACGGACGGCGTTAGCGTGAGCAGTAAACCCTTCGCATTCTGCAAGGATTTCAACTGTCTTGGCCAAATCAAAGAATCCTTTCTTGCTTACTTTTTGCATCTGTACTTTCTTTCCGAACGACTCGGCGGAAAGGCCGGAAAACATTTTGGCGTAGCCAGATGTCGGTAGCGTGTGATTACTCCCCGTCGCATAGTCACCAAGCGCTTCGCCGGAATAAGGGCCGAGGAACACAGACCCGGCATTTATGATGCGGGGGGTGATGCGTGCTTCATCCCTGCTGATGATTTCTAGGTGTTCTGGTGCGTATTCATTTATCAGCGTCAGCGTGTCTTCAAGTGTTTTGGTGATGAGAATGTAACTGTTTTTGAGTGATTGACGCACAATCTCTCTACGCGGAAGACGTATTGATTGTTGTCTTACTTCTGCGCGTACTTTTTCAGCAAGTTCGCGGGATGTGGTGATAAATATCGCCTGTGCGTCTTCGCTGTGCTCAAGTTGAGAG
>CAYHOU010000159.1:0-2078 GCA_964358195.1 uncultured Candidatus Saccharibacteria bacterium
CGACTACTCCGCTACTGCTTCGCCGCGGGAATGACAGAAAAGTACGAAATGCGTAGATCCTATTTTGTATCCTCCCGCGAGGAATCGAACCTCGAATGCGAGATCCGCAATCTCGCGTTATATCCATTTAACTACGGGAGGTGTGTGATGCATAGTAGTATTTTTTCCCTATTCTGGCAAACAAAAAGGGGGGTTGGTGGCCCGCCTTCGCGAAAGAGTTCAACGTTTTTCAATTGAAAGAATTCCCGGTGTCTTCTGGGTAGTTTTCCGAGATCGGCAGGAAGTTTGTGCAGGGTCTGTCCACACAGTATTTGAACACCATTCGGTGTTTTGGCGCGAATCAAGTGCTCGTGCGCTTTGTTCTTCCTGTGCGACGGCGGTGATAGTAACCTTTCCCGGATTCGTCCGACTTTTGAGTTCAAACTCGAGAACAAATCGTTTCATAACTGCCGGCATCATACAGCGAATAGCCCCACAACGCTAGAAGTCAAAAATGCAATAGGTTTCTTGCTCGCCTTGTTTTCTGCGTAGGTCTGCATGAAGTCCGCAACATTCCGCGCGGCTTCTTCAGAAGCCTAGATACTCCATGATGTGCTTTGAAAGCGGTTCTTGATGCTCAACCTCCGGAAGGTAGTCCTGTACAAAGTCGCGCACTGTTTGCGGGTCGGTGTCCGCGAGGGAAATAATGGAAAGGGGAACGATAAGCCCTTTTGATTTGATGATAAGTTTCGCGGGGTCGTTTTCCGTGACCCAGAAGGACTCAAAGGTCGTAAACGAACTGAACTCTTTGCCTGCCCAGAGTCCACGGTTCGTGAGTTCATAGCTGACGAGCTGGGGTTTCTGAAGTGTCCGCAGGAACAGCGCAACCGTACTTATGACCACCAAGATGGCGAAAAGCACATTATTCAAAAGGATTGACGTGACCGTGATGGAGAGCGCGATGATACCGACTGCCCAGTACCAATCAGGGCGATGGTGCTGTTCCAGCCGGTCATACGCCTGCCATTCTATTTTAGGTGAAGCCATCGTGGAGAAATATCTAATTTCTATATAGGACCTACGCAATCGGTGTCATTCCCGTGAAAACGGGAATCCAGAGCCTGACCAAACGGCTTAACGCTGGATTCCCGCCTACGCGGGAATGACAGAAAAGCGCGAAATGCGTAAGTCCTATTCTAATACCTAATTTCTAAAAAAGAGTAGCACCGCTTGCTACCGGTAATGTATTCCTATTTTAACATGGTTGTACACGCTTTCAGAAATCACAAGTTTTTCATATGACGTTAGCAACACCCGGATGGATTGTTGAATCTACAAGGCGAAAGGGAAGAGGGCATCTGACCCCTCGGTAAGTTCTTTAAAGATGATCGGATTCGTTGCGAGAAAATCCACATCGCGATTGTCATACGTTCGTACACCGATATTGGCGACGATTCCACCCGCCTCCTTTATAAGAAGCGTCCCCGGAGCCACGTCATAGTCTTTGCTTCCCGCTTTACCGAAATAGATCGAGCCGTCGAGTTTCCCGGACGCGACCAGCGCAAGCTCGTATCCGGATGCTCCAACATGGAAGGTGTGGCAGTGCCGTCGCAACTTCAGATATGCGCGGTTTACGTCTTCGTTTTCGAGACGAAACACGGTCGAAAGGCGAGAAGCACTAAGCGGTCGCTCGCTGACGCGCATCGGTCGCTCATTTGCGAACGCGCCGCAACCTTTTTCGGCATGATAGGCAATGTCGTTCACGAAATCATACACGACTGAAAAAACCACTACCCCATCCTGTATCAAGGCAAGCTGGGATGTACAGAATGGCAGACCGCGAATAAAGTGGGAGGTACCATCAATCGGGTCAGCGAGCCAAAATCTTGAAGCCCCCCTGTCTCCGCCGATTTCTTCACCGACGAAAGAAATATCCGGGAAACTCCTTGCAAGTTCGCTTTTATACAGATGCTCAACTTGTATATCGAAGTCCGTGACGAGGTCTTGCGCGCCGTTCTTTTCTCTAGACTTCGCCGTGCCGTAATGTGGCAAAAGCATCTCCCGTACGCGGCGGATGAGTGGAAGCACTGTGTTATCGT
>CAYHOU010000160.1:0-2076 GCA_964358195.1 uncultured Candidatus Saccharibacteria bacterium
GATCTCTTGCGGGAAGATGCCCATCAAACACCAGGCGCTAACAAGTGGCCGGAGGGCACCGCTTTGCTTTGGCGGTTTTTTGGGGTATGGTAAAGGCCGACTATGAAGATCTTTACCGTTAGTAAACTGACCCGTCGCGACGAAGCGCAATGGGCATATGTCGTCCATTGGGCGACGCATCCCGACAAAGGAAGTACATTTGCCCGGGCTACCTGCCTGCTTCGGTTGCTCCCAAGAGGACTGCTTTTCTTTCTTCTCGTGAGATGTCTTCGCTACGATGGCATTATTTGCTACGACGACGGATTCGTCGGCCATGTGTTTTTCCAAAAGCACCGCCGGCATTGGGGAATTTTCTCGGTGTTTGTCTGGGAAAATCTGCGTCATAGGGGCTACGCGAAACGCATGATAGCCGAGTGCCTAAAAATGGCGTATCTCCAAACTCGCATTATTCGGGTATATATCGGTAATGGCGGACATCCTGACATACAGCACATCGCCGAACTCGCTCAAAAGAACCAATTCGGTCTTTCCTTTCCTCTCAGGGCTGGCACCGGCAAAGGAGAAGTCATAGTTGTCCGTCCTGTACCGAACGATGTAGTACGACACCAGTTGTCGCAGAGCTTGCGGAAGTTCTGAATATCGACGAACCATCTCTCAAACCGCCGCAGACCTGTGCACTGCGGCGGCATTTTTTTGATATACTTTTCGTATGACAACAAACTTAAAACGAAATCTCTTTATCGGCACGGGACTCATCGTGCTCCAGATACTCGTCCTCTATCTTCTCGGCCAGCCGTTTATCTCCGCGAGCGGACAGATTAAGCTCTGGGTGAGCGCGGTGCTCTCACCGGAAATGTCTCAGCAACTCTTTGACTGGTACACCTTTTCGCATATCATTCACGGATTTATTTTCTACGGCGCACTTCGTTTGCTCTTCCCGCGTATGTCCGTTGGTGTCCGCCTCCTTATCGCCATGGGTATTGAAATCGGCTGGGAGATTGCCGAGAACACGCCGTGGGTGATTAACGCGTACCGCGAACAGGCACTCGCCGTCGGGTACGCGGGTGACAGCATTTTAAACTCGGTGATGGATACGGTTTCTATGGTAGCCGGTTTCTTTTTTGTCCTCCGCGCACCGGTGTGGGCAACGGTTTTTCTCGCGGTCTTTTTTGAGGTTTTTGTCGGGTATATGATCCGCGACAATTTAACGCTCAACGTCCTCAACTTTATCTATCAATTTGAGTTCATTCACGACTGGCAATCGGGCTTGCCTTCGGGTGGATAAAGCTACACCAACACCACTCCGACCTGCGGTCACCCCTTCTTACAGAAGCTGTACACTTTTCGCTTTTTGAAGACAAAACGTTCAAAGTCTTGCGAAACTCCAAGTCTTCGCTTCTCACCTCATTTGAGGATGGGAAAAGAAAAACAATTTGCGATTATTCTTTCGTCACCGGCTCGAACCAATTCACGTTGCGCGTAAGATACATCACCGTCGCGAGAAGCACAAAGAGCAAGAGTGAGCCAAACAGAAGCGCGTAGTTTTCAAGTTGGAGGATAAAATAGAGGTAGCCGTAGAGTACGACGAGAAGCGCGAAAATCGGGAATGCTTTGCGGCGACTTTGCAGTACGCGGGCGCAGTATGCGGTGATGAGCAGGACGGTCAGAATCGTTGAAAGGATATACGAGGACAGGAATCCGATATGCTCCGCGAACGAGAGCAGGAGGAGATAGAACAAGGCGAGGCTCCCGCCGACGAGGAGATACTGCACCGGATGCATTCGCAACCCCGTAAGCACCTCAAATACGAAGAACGTGATGAAGGTAATGGCGATAAAGAGGATGGCGTACTTGATGCTTCGCGAGACCTGGTCATAGAGGTCTACCTGCTCTAAAAGTTCAACACCTGCCGCCGAGGCGGAAAATCGGCTCGGGTCCGTTTCTCGGTCTATCCCCGTATGCGGGAAGGTCTGTCCGAATGACGAGATAACCCACTCTCCGCTAAAGCCGGTGTCGGTCACGTCGCGCTCCGTCGGAAGAAAGGCACCGATGAATTTCGGCGTCGGCCACGAAGAG
>CAYHOU010000161.1:0-2021 GCA_964358195.1 uncultured Candidatus Saccharibacteria bacterium
TGCCCCGTGGTGCTTCGGCTTGAAACGAAGCACTTTTCGGGGTACATTGTGTATGCGCCGGAGTGATGAAATGGCAAACATGCGCGACTCAAAATCGCGTGCCGCAAGGCTTGTGGGTTCAAGTCCCACCTCCGGCATTGAGCAGAGCGAGATGACGGGAGGAAGCATGGGATGCTTCCGTGTGGGGCTTGAAGCCCGATTGAGCATTTTCTGGAGTCCGTTTAGGCGGACGAACAGAAAATCCAATGGGGGTACTGAACATGTAATGTTCAAGTCCCACCTCCGGCATTGAGCAGAGCGAGATGACGGGAGGAAGCATGGGATGCTTCCGTGTGGGGCTTGAAGCCCGATTGAGCATTTTCTGGAGTCCGTTTAGGCGGACGAACAGAAAATCCAATGGGGGTACTGAACATGTAATGTTCAAGTCCCACCTCCGGCATTGAGTAGAGTGAGATTACAGGAAGAAACATGGGTGCTTCCGTGTTCTGCTTGACCTAGTCGTGATACCGGCATGACATGACGATAACAGCATCGTACTCTATGCGATATACGAGACGATGCTGTTTGTCTATACGCCGCGACCAGCAACCGGAGAGCTCATATTGCAGGGGTTCCGGTTTACCGATGCCCGTAAACTACCCCGCGCAGGAGCGCGGGGCGTTCGGAATTACAGATTGAATAATTTGAGCTGTGCCACATCTTTTTCTCGACCTTGGTTTTTGATGTAGTTCTCAATCGTCTCCTACTCCGTGCGTAGGGAGCGAACGGAACAGAAGGTGTACATGGTTCTGGTCAAATCCGATTGTGTGGATGTCAACCGCGAACCGCTCCTTGAACCCGTCCAGAGTGGAGAGAATGAGTTTCTCCACGTCGGGTGTAAGGAGCGATTTACGATATTTGACCGTGATTTGGACGTGGTAGTAGCATTCGGAGATGTTGTGGTACCAGTACCAGATGCCTTCTTTCGCTTCGATGTTGGTTCTCGTCATTCATACAGTATACCCAATGTGGCGGCAATTCATCCCTGCGCAGAAGCGCAGGGAGTTCTTGCCGCTTGCCCTTAAAGGAGGTGGCCGAGTCTGCGAGGCCGGAGGATTTAAATCCCTCCTCCGACTCGGAAGTCGGAGTGCTCCCTTTAGGAAAGGGAGAATATGAACGCACAAGTTGTTTTTCCTGCTCCGAGATATTTTTATCAAGTATACGCCGCGGCTCTTTTTCAACCACATACGAATCAGGTGTCACCTGTCCGGACACAATCGCCTCGCCGAGGCCGAATCCGGCCTCAATAATTAGTTGGTTGTGGTCTTCGGTAACCGGATGCACCGAAAAGACGATACCCGAGACTTCGGACTCGACCATTTTTTGTACCACAACTGCGACAGAAATATCGAGAGAGGAGTGGGGATGCACACCCCCTCGCCCTTCGGGCACTCCCCCTCGGAGAGGGGGAGAAGAAGAACGGGCTTGCAATTCAAACCGATAAAAGATGGCACGCGGGGTAAAGAGCGATGCCCAGCATTTTTGCACATTCTTGAGCAAATCCGTCTCGGTCGTATTGAGAAAACTGTCAAGCTGTCCCGCCCACGCCGCGCTTGCCGAATCTTCCGCTGTCGCGGAAGAGCGAACGGCGACATATTTCGCGTCAAGCTTTTTAAATTCTCTCTTTATGCCAGTTGCAATATCTTTCGGTATTGCTTCAGATAAGATTAGTGCCTGTATCTTCTCCGACGCATGCTCTACCGTATGCATTTCAGTGTGCTTCACCGTGTGCAAAATTGCATCAATCTCGACATTCAAGTCCGTCTCCTCGAGAAATCGTTCAAAGGCCGAAGCAAGCACAACAAAGCCGGACGGAACCGGAATCCCCGCTTTGGTCATTTCGCCAAGCGACGCACCCTTGCCGCCGGCAATCGGAGTGTCATCTTTTCCAATCTGATTAAACGTCCGCGTATACTTCATTGACATAAATCAATTACCACCGCCAGAGGCGGTGGTATGACCTCCAGCCTGGAAGGCAGTGA
>CAYHOU010000162.1:0-2020 GCA_964358195.1 uncultured Candidatus Saccharibacteria bacterium
GCGATAGCAACCCTCTGTTTCTCCCCTCCCGAAAGCTCGTGCGGGAAGTTCCACATCTTGTCACCAAGGTCAACCATCTCTAGTACGTAGGGAACATCGGCTGAGATTTCCGAATCACTTCTGCCGGCCATCTCCATGGCAAACGCGACATTTTCAAACGCGGTCTTATGAGGAAGCAGACGGAAATCCTGGAATATCGCGCCGATTTTACGCCGGTACTGGTGCAGTTTAGAACGCTTGAGCCTATGAATGTCGGTGGTTTCAAAAAAGATATTCCCGCTCGTGGGGCGCTCCTCGGCGAGAATCAGTTTGAGGAGCGTCGTCTTCCCCGCGCCCGAGTGCCCCACGATGGAAACGAATTCCCTCGGCTCTATCGTGAGCGAAACACCATCAAGCGCCGCCGAATTATCGCTGTAGATTTTGGAAACATTGGAAAAGGAAATCATGTAGGATTCAAAAATATGAATTTCTGAAGCGGCAACCACGAATGCCGCTCATGCGAATAATGCTGAAACAGAAAAGACAGGAAAACAACGCACTTCTGCCTCCTCCCCTCTTTAGAGGGGAGGACAGAGGTGGGGTGTTGCCTACATTGTAGCTTACAAAAGACAAAAACAAAAAGGGGAGATCTCTAGATTTCTACAGCGGATTGACCGTAGGTACTTTGGGAATATCTCCCGGTCGTATAACGGTCTGTAAGGTGAATGAATTGAGGAGCAGGTTCACAAATCCCCAGAGCGACAGCATGCAAAAGACGCCGACAACGCCCCAGATGATGAAATGTTTCGCCTCGGCGAGCTTCTCTTCATTCCCCGCACTCCCGATATAGGAGAGTATTTTCCAAATTATCAAAACAACCGCGAGACCGATAATGAACGGAATGAACGAATCTAAAATACCACTTGCTCGGTTGAGCAGTGTGGAAAGAGTCGCATCGGTTGCATCGGATGACACGGCTATCGGCATACCTGGAGGCGCGATATCGGGCGGCGGTTCCTGCGGAGCAACAACCGACGGCTGTGAAGGAGGTGTTTGTGCCGGAGGCGGCTGTGTACCCGTGGGAGGTGTTTGGCTTCCGGTTGCCGTGACGGCTGTGGGCTGTTCTCCGCCACGTGTGGTCACGTCGGCTTTGCTATCCACCGGATTTCCGGAAGAAACGGGAGAAACCGCCGTCGTGGGCGAAGGCTCCTGCACGGGCGGCGGTTTTGGTTCACTCATAACGGCAATTTGGTAATCGCCGGTCGCGAACGTCGCCGGAATGACCGCGGAAAACTCTGTTTCGCTTCCGGTCCCTGTCGCCCGTGCAGGAACTTCAAACGTATGACCGTCCGAGTCGGTGATGTGCACGGTATATGACGCGCTCGCGTCGGCGCCCTCCACGCGAAATCTCACCGTACCACCGGCGTAAATCGCCAATGGATTAATTACTTTAATGGACGAGGAGGGAACCACCGTCTGGGCACCCGCCACCTGCGCCGTGAGCGATACAGCGATGATGAGCGCATACAACAGCCAATGTATCCGAGACTTCTTTTGGTTCATAGGTACACTCATACTATTCCGCGTTACCGACTTCGGGCACAATCTCAACCTCCGCGCTCTTTGAATATTCGCGTCCGCTCGTTCCTGTTATATAAAATCGGAAATGCCAGATGCCTTTTCCGCCCCCCCAGTTGTAGGTAGTGGTATGGCTCCGGCCCGCGAGAAGAGAGGGCATGTCCACCTGTACCCACTCCTGCCAGTCGCCACCGCCCTCGGCATACTGGAACCCCGCGCGCGATGCGGGAAGCGCGCCGTCGCCGATATTGGTCGCCCTTGCCGCAATCGTCATGGAACCTGCGTAAATCCGGCCGGCTCCGGCTTGCTTGCCGACAATGGTCGGGGGCGCAAGAAAGAGTTTCGGCTCGCCGCCGCTTGAGGAGGGCGGCGGGGCGGCTTCTCCTTCCCGAAGCACAATGGAGACGCGGGTGGCTTCGGAATAATTATCCTGCTCATCCGACTCGGATACCGCGCCGCCGCT
>CAYHOU010000163.1:0-1977 GCA_964358195.1 uncultured Candidatus Saccharibacteria bacterium
CAATTTAGTAAAATTACTCCTTGCCCATTTTTTCTCCAGTTCACTCTCTAAAATCGTAACCCCTCACACTCTCAAATACTCCCCAAAGAAGTTTGTTTGATATCTCTGTTTCAACGAAAGTAGGACGGACACCAAGATTGCAAAGTTTTCAGCCGTTCTTTTGGTTAAGGAGCCGAAGGAGATTTTGCGTTTCAAGACAAGGTGGCGAAGCGACCGCTCGGCAAGGTTGTTGGTAAGCGGTATGCGGGGGTCGGAAAGACAGGTTAGGTAGTTTCCGATGTTTTTACGGAGCGTTTGTTTAATGCGAGCCGCTTTCTTCGGGTCGCCTGACCTGACTGCGGACAGTACGGCGAGCCGGGTTCACGAAGCAAAATCGCGGTTGCCTCAAACGACGCGCACATTGACCCCGTGGGCAGTCTTGTCGGACAAAGGGGTGTGCGCGTATCCACCGTTATGTCGGAGCTCGGCGGAGAAAAGATAGACATCATTGAATGGTCTCCCGATTCGGCGAAATTCGTGGAAGCATCGCTCTCCCCCGCGGAAGTTATTTCCGTGAAAATTGACGAGGCCGAGAAGAAAGCCATTGTGGAAGTAACCGAGGAAGAGCAGTCGCTCGCTATCGGCAAGGGCGGGCAAAACGTGCGTCTCGCCGCGAAACTCACCGGCTGGAAGATAGACATCCGTAGCGCGAAAGGCGAGGAACTCGCAGCCGCGGAGGCACCGGCAACCGAGCCTTCGGCAGAAGAAACCAAAGCCGGTGACCAACCGCTTACTACTACGGAAGCAAGGAAGGAGGAGCACGCATAAAATTGGGCTTGAAAAGAGGTGGGAAATGCGCTACACTGCTTGCATGACTACCGTTACTATTCCCAAAATCGAATATGAGTTTTTGAAAAATCGCGCTACGGCGTATGAGCGCGTTCTTTCCTTAGCGCAAGATGAGCTCCGTGTTTCACCCCCGACCCGTAGCCGCAAAGAAATACTCAGCTCTCTGCGCGGAACGGGACGCTACAACCGAAAATTTCTTGCAAGCGTATCAAAGGGACTCCGCCACTCCTCCTATTTCGACAGAGCGTAAGTATGCAAATACTGCCGCTTCGTCAGGAACTCTTTTCGTTTCTCGCCAAGCGAAAGTTGGCAGAAAAATTCTTGAAGCAGAAAGACTTGTTTGAGGCAGACCTGCGACACCCTGGACTCAATATGGAACTGCTCGAGCCAAAGCATCTGCGCTTATGGAGTTTTCGCGTTGATAGGAAGTATCGAGCCGTCTTCATTTTCAGAAACCGCGATACAGTAGAAGTTATTGACATCAACAATCATTATCGGTGACAAAAGAAAAACCCCGCGAAGCCGAGTGGCTGGCGGGAGTGATGAAAGGACAGAGAGGGTCTAGGTTTTGACACTGAGCTTCTTGAGCACAACAAGAATTCCATACCGGCAATTTTCTCCACTTTTTGGCTCGGGATGACGCACCCGATAGGGAAGACGGCGTGTATCAAATAACTTGTTGATGGTCTGCTCGCCAGTTGTAGGCAATCCCTCTGCTTTCATTTCTTCTGTGGTAACCCCTTGGTTCCCTGTGGATTTAATACGCTCCAAAATCCTTTTGTGGCGCGCAGATAAAGGAAGTGCAAAAATTAACGACCAATCTGCCTCATTGAGTTCAGACGAATAGTTGTATTGAACTCCCCTTCCGCTTGTTGGGCGTGTGTAAGCTGAAACAATTTTCACTTCTACCGGCGGTGGAGGTTGGTGAGTAACGGTAATAGTCAAAATAGTCCCCTTCGGAAACAATGAATCTTGCCTACACCATTCCGTCAGAGAATGTTGAATCTCGAGTACTTTATGTTGAAGTGCTTTGATGTTTGACATACTGCACTTTACTATATCAAGAAGTATGGCTATTGTCAACCCTCGCTCATGTAACCCCTCACACTCTCAAATACTCCCCAAAGAAGTTTGTTTGATATCTCTGTT
>CAYHOU010000164.1:0-1970 GCA_964358195.1 uncultured Candidatus Saccharibacteria bacterium
TAATATGCATCATCACAGCGCCGAAACTCAAGAGTCGGTCTGTGTTTGACGCATCTTTATTACTACTTCGTAAGCACAAGCGGACTCTTGAGCTAGAGTCCGCTTTTGTTCTTTGTGTGCACATTGACAACCGAATACAAAAACAAAGCTCGTCATAAGGATGTGTATGAAACTGAAAAAACCTACTTCTACCGGAAAGATTGGCACTGTTTACACGACCCGGGCGTGGCGCAAAAAAGCGGGAATTGAAGAAAGCATGAAGGGTGTAACTGCCTGGAGGCAATCAACACCCACTCGCCGCGAAAAAGTTCATTACGGAATGATTCCCCCACACCAATAATCCCATGAAAACAGTCACTCTTATTTTGTGGGACGCCACCGGAGAGGTGGGCGTGGTGTATAAGACTAAAACCGGAACGGACTTTGCGCACCCAAATGAAGATTCGGAAGGGTGGCAGCAGATGACTGCCGATAGGAGGGTCAAAGTCTTTTCCGCGAAAATCGGACATTCCACCCATGCTTGGGAACGAGTTGAAGTGGAGGCACCTCCCCCTCTTGAATATGCATGGTGATGCGCGGCACGGTCTCGAGTTGAAATATACTCGGGGCTTTTTGTTTGGCAATGGATATAGAGCTACACTTTACCCAAGTAAAGAGGAGCGAAAGCAAGAGCAAGCGTTGGCGATACAAGTTTAACTTTTCTTCCGATTTAAGGTTAACCCTTATACTCGGTACTCTTTTGTTTTTTGTTCCACTTGTGCGAGTTCGTGCTTTAGTCTGGAGATTTGTGTTTTTATTGATTCAACCTCACGATGAGTCCTCGTCCAACCTTTAGTATCATTTAATCTTTGGAAGCGAGAGATTAACTCTCGGTGTTGAGATTCCGCGTCAGCAAGTGATTTCTCGGCTGTTTTAAGTTCTTGAGAAATGCGGCAGAATTCCCGTATGTCAGCTATCACTTTTTGGGCAATTTCTACAGGTTTTTCTATGGCGAATTGACCAAAGTCTGTATGAAGGTACCCGTCAAAAATATCAGCGGGGAAGCTCGGCCTTTCTGGTAGCGTCCAGGTATCAATTTTGTGGTCGGCATATCTTTGATTGTAGATATTTTTATATTCAAACTCTAAATGAACTCGCGGGGAAGCACTTTCTCCTTCAGGTCTTTGTTCCAGCCCTATCCCTTCAGTTTCGCTGTGTTCGTTCATGTGAAGAGTTTATCACCAAAACCTATCGCAGGAAAAGGTTCAACCTTTCTCCCGATTTAAGGTTGAACCTTAAAGAGCGGTCTATTCATATCGTAAAGCCTCAATCGGTGCTTTTTGGGAGGCGGCGCGTGCGGGGTAGAGGCCGAAGACAAGCCCGACAAAGCCGGAAACGAGGAGGCCGAGTCCCGCGCCGAGATACGGGAAGCTGAAGCTCCACGAGGCAAGTGCGAATTTCGCGATAATAAACGAGATGATAAAGGAGAGGGAAGAGCCAAGTGTAATGCCGACAAGCCCGCCAAGCGAGGTAAGTAGTACCGCCTCAAAGAGAAATTGCGTGAGAATGTCACGGTTTGTCGCGCCGACCGCTTTGCGGAGGCCGATTTCGCGCGTGCGTTCGGTGACGGAAACAAGCATAATGTTCATAATACCGACGCCTCCGACAAAGAGGGAGATGCCGGCAACTCCGGAGAGAAAAAGCGTCAGTGCGGTCGTGATGGTTTTGAGACGCTCCGCGAGGTCGGCTTGCGTCTCAACGAAAAAGTCGTCCTTTTCTGGGTCGGTAATGTTGTGGTTCGTTCGGAGTGTCGTCTTTAGGTCTTCCACCGTCACGCGGATTTTGTCTTCGGAAACGGCTGAAACAATAATGCGGTCAAAATACTTCCGTCCCAACAAATACTGCTGTGCCGTGGTGTAGGGGACGAGCACCATATCGTCAAAATTGAAAAACGATACCTGTCCCTTCCTGCCGAGCACGCCGATAATTTG
>CAYHOU010000165.1:0-1969 GCA_964358195.1 uncultured Candidatus Saccharibacteria bacterium
CTTTTTTACCTTCAGGAAGAAAGTGACGGGATTGCGGGTATACGAAGCGACCTTGCGGGAGGAAGCAGAATAAAGCTCTGGGGGTCGCCGGTAAAAGAGTGGCTTGTCTCCTGGCCTGCGGAGAATAAAATCCTGCTTCTCTCCAAGCCTTCCGCCTTTGCCGATGGAATGCTCCTTCTCCTTGATCCACTAAAGGGAGGGGCGTCCCTTCTTCTCCGAGGCATACCGGGGCTTACCGCCCTTATGAATCCGGTCAAATCGGAAGTGTTGTATTCCGCCAGCCCCGACTCCAAACTGAGCTTGCATCTTTTTAACGGCACAACCGGACAGACGCGAGACCTTTCCGTAACAACACTTCCGGAAAAATGCGCCTTCGCGAAAAGTGGTGACCGAATGTATTGCGGTGTGCCTAAAAATATTGTCCCGGGAAGTTATCCCGATTCTTGGTATCAAGGGGTTATTCCATTTACCGACGAAGTGTGGAGCATTGCCCCTTCCTCGGGCACAACCGAGCGTATCTCGGACATTAGTGGAAAGCGCGGTTCTCCCATTGACCTTGTTCGCCCTCTTATCAGTTCCGATGAAAAATTCCTTGTTTTTATAGACAAAGGAAGCGAGACGCTCTGGAGCCTGCAGATGAAAGAATAGGGTACGAGCCGCTGAACACCGCGTTTTCTGTCATTCCCGCGGAGGCGGGAATCCAGTGTGCACTCCGCTCGTCCTACTCCCTGCAAAGAAGGGCGGGGTGTTCGGCGAAAGTGTATGAACTATTGCGTCTATATTCTTGCGAGCCGACGAAACGGCACTCTGTATATTGGGGTTACCTCAAACTTACCCAAACGAATATATGAACACAAAAACGCGGCAGTAGAGGGGTTTACGAAAAAGTACGGTATCCACTTATTGGTTTACTACGAATGTGGAGAGAGTATTGAAGCGGCGATTGCGCGAGAAAAACAACTTAAAAAGTGGAACAGGAAGTGGAAATTGAGTCTGATTGAAAAGGAAAATCCAGAATGGAGTGACCTGTATAAAGAACTGTGATTCTGGATTCCCGCCTCCGCGGGAATGACAGAAAAAACGCTATAAGCTTTCTTTAGACTCCACATACTTAATCACCACGCGTCTACGTTCTCCCTCTCCGACCGATTCCGTCTTGACGTCTTTGGCGTCCTGAAAAAAAGAGTGGATGACCATTCGTTCATACGAAGACATCGGGTCAAGTTCAACGCTTGTTTTAAATGACCGCGCCCTGTCGCCCATAATCTTGGCGACATTTTTTATATTTTCCACCGCGGCTTCCTGGTAGCCGTTCACGTCCACAAAAAAGGTTCGTTCCCGTTCCCCCTCTCCGGAGGCTCTGGTGGTTGCGGAATGCCCTTTTTTTGCGTTTTCCTTTGTTGCGACCATCTTTTTAACAAGGTGGTTGAGGGCGGAGAGATGAACTCCTTTGGTACCGATAAGAATGTGCGAATCGGGTGTGATAATGGAAAACCGCTCCCGTCCGTCCGACTCGGATAGTTCTATACTCTGCACTGAAACCTGCATGTGTTTCAGTAAGCCTTCAATAAGTTGTTTAATGTCGTCGGAAGTCATAGGACAACCAAATAACTAATCACTTATAACTGAATGACTGAATAACACTAATCACCGGTCGTTATTCAGTTATTGGTCATTCAGTTATACGTCATTCGTTATGGCTGGGTATGCGCCTTATGCCCTTTGGCCAGCGACCTTCGCACCAGCACCTCTTGGGCGATGGTGAACAGACTACTGGTTATAAAATAAAGTGCAACCGCGCCGCTTACGGCGTAGGCGACAAACCCCATAAACACCGGCAAAACATACTTCATTTGCATATGCATTCCTCGCGCGAGGTCGTTTCCGATAGAGGGGGTGTCGGTCTTGGGGGGAGCAGGAGGCATCGCGAATTGCGCTTGGAAAAACTGGGCAACGCCGGCAAGAACAG
>CAYHOU010000166.1:0-1954 GCA_964358195.1 uncultured Candidatus Saccharibacteria bacterium
GTTGTTTTTCCTCTCTTGAATAAGAAACAACCCCCGCCCTCGCGGACTCAGGCACCCCTAGTCTACGACTATCTAGATTTTCTAAGGGGGATACCGCGAGTGGAGTTTCAAGAGAGTCACTCGGCCCCGCCTTTCTCGGATTTCTATGCACCGCTACTTCCTCGCCGTCCGGAGTTCCGTCTCCATCAGTGTCCGGTTTTTTTGGGTTTGTACTCCAAAGCGCCTCTTCCCAGTCGGGAAGTCCATCTCCATCAGCGTCAAAGACCACCGTGGCCGGTTTTGTTGCCACGGCAGATTGCTTTTGCGGCGTTACCCGCGCGGGATTCGCTTCCGTTTTCCGCGATAAAAACCAAATACCAAGGGCGATAAGGAAACATATTCCCACAAGGAGCACGAGAGTGTTAATAATTCTTTTCATAATAGGGTCTACGCACTTTATACTATTTCATTGCTTTTCCCCTCTGTCATTCCCGCGGAGGCGGGAATCTAGGCCTTTACTGCATACTCTGGATTCCCGTTTCCACGGGAATGACATCAGATGCGCAAGTCCTACATAATTCTAGCGTTTGGCTTTTTTTGTACTGTGCTTTGTATTTTTCCCCCGTGGTATCATTGTACTGTATGCTTCTGCTTTTCAAAAAGAAATCAACTTTGTTCGCTGTTTGTTTTTTGTTTCTTTTCCCGTTCACGTCGCACGCTGTTTTTGACTTCGGCGGATGGGTTACTAACCTGCCCGGGGCTCCCGGAAGCATTATGAGCGCGTTCGCTCTCCCCACATTCCCCCCTCCCATGGTCTTTAGTTTTTGGTATCCCGTGCCGGGGGTAGGTTGCCTCAACGACGTGCAAGAAGTGAATCAAAAACAATCTCTCGGCGTACCCCAGCCTCCCATCCTCCTTCAGTTCATCGGCCAGTATACGTTTTCCAAGGGTCCGGCTATGCATCCAGGCCAACAAATTCTCGGGAAGTACGCGCCTGTTCCTATGGTTTGTATGGCTAATTTTGTTTCCTGGAAGTTGGTGCCTTGCGGGGCTACTCTCTGTCCTATTCCTATTGTGACTCCTACCGCTTTTTTCGCCGCTCCGCTGATTATCTTCAACGGGTCAAGTATATAGCACATTTCGTAGCCTCTCCCCCTCTTTAGAGGGGGAGACTGGAGAGAGGGTGTACTACGAATCCGTAAGAGATACTGACAGGCACTTCCAATTCTCAAGCGACAGATTTTCCGGCCGCGCTTTTTCCGCGATACCACACTCGCGGAGTTTCTCCGCGGGAATTCCGAGGTTTGAAGACAAGAGCTTTCTCGGATGCGCAAATCCTTTTTTGAGTAAGGTAAAGAATTCCTTTTCTCTTATTCTCCCTATCTCCCCTAATAAGGGGAGCACTGCATTCTTATGCAGGAGGGGTGTTTCAAAGGGAGCATCCGTCCGAGGGAGGGGTTTAACAACCCCCGCCCTCGCGGACTCGGGCACCCCCTTTTCTAAGGGGGATAAATCCTCCGTCCCTCGAAGACTCGGGACACCTCCTTTTACAAAGGAGGAATAAGAAGCGCTGTCTTTAAAGAACCCTTTTGAAATACCCTCAATCGCTATAATTGCCGAGTCCACATTCGGCGGAGGGGAAAACGCTCCCGCCTTTACGGTGCCGATGTATTTTGGCGTTCCGTAGGCTTTGACGCTTATGGAGAGAATACTTTCCTTCTTATCTTGCGCGACGATGCGCCTCGCCACCTCTTTCTGTAACAGCAGTACCATCGTTTCCGGCAGGGAGTCCGTGCCTTGTAGAAATTTTCTCAAGAATTGTCCGGTAATGTAATACGGGAGGTTGGCAACAACTTTGTAGTTTCTTAAATCTTTAATCTTTAATCTTAAATCTATCTCCAGAATATCGGCATGGATAAGTTCAAGTTTTCCCGAAGCGATTTCGGTCGTGAATTTTTGCTCCAGTACGGGAATA
>CAYHOU010000167.1:0-1939 GCA_964358195.1 uncultured Candidatus Saccharibacteria bacterium
TTCCGATGGAACCAGTAAAGTCGGTTTCCGAAAGCGCACGTTTCATTTTTTCCGGTTCAGTACCGACCTTGTCTATCACCTCCACAAGCGCAATCAGCGCGTCATGCGCCGCGGCAGCGGTTTCAGGATTGCCCGGCTCTTTGCCAAATCGCGAGACAAACTTCTGCTTTGCCTCTTCGGTGTACCCGCTAAAGCGAGGAAACCACGCACCTTCCAGTGCCGCGGGGTTTACTGAAAGCTCTACGGCCGACATAACACTGTTGGTGAAGAATGGCGCGGTGATACCGAGTTTTCGCGCCTGGTCCGCCGCCACGCCAAGTTGACCTTCAAAGAGATTCAGAAAGAGTGCGTCCGGTGCTACCGCTTTTATCTTCGCAAGTTGTGTCCGAAAATCTTTTACGTCCGCCGCGACCTGTTCTGAAATCACAAACTCCGCCCCGACCGACCCTACTTTATCTTTGAGTACGTTAAGCAAATCAACTGTGTTTTCCTGTGTCGCGGAAAGCACTGCGATTCTTTTGTAGCCGCGCTCTCGAATGCCACTAAGAATAACCAAGGCGTAATTATGCGCGGTTGTCCATAATCGGAAAATGTATTCGTTATTTTCAGTTGCCTTGAGTACCGATGCAGTATGCACGATAAGCGGAATGCCGATGCCGTCTGCCAAGGGCGCGATAGACATCACTACCGTTGAACCCATGGGACCAACGACAGCCGCAACCTTGTCTACGCTAGCAAGTTTTTGGAGCGCCGCCGGAGCTTTTTTCGGCTCCGTAAGCGGTACGTCTTCGTACACAAGTTCAATCTCGCGTCCTTTGAGCACCCCCAATTCTTCAAGTTCCTCAAGCGCGAGCGTGAGTCCTTGCTGTGCACTCTCGCCACGCACAGCTCCCGTGCCGGTAAGCGAGGCAATCACGCCGATTTTGACCGGCCCGCTCTCGTCTTTCTCGCCAGAAAAATAAAAAGCGCCACCGATAAGAAGCAGCAGGGTAAGAGTAAGAGTCCAGATATGTTTTTGATTCATACATTATTTTGTTACCAGTAATTCCTCAACCCGTCCCCAATGGACTGTCATTGGAATCGGGAGAAAGGAGGCAAGGAAGGTCCTTGCCTTTGAGTGAAGGAGGTGAACTACTCACTCAAGACTCGACACATGATGCTTCCATTGGAAAACAACATCTGTCATGCCATTTCCCATCCTTAGTGAGCAGTTTCTTACGCTGGACACGCCAAATTGAAAGGCGGTCAACAAACGAGGTGTTAAAAACGGTTATCCGTCGAAGTCTGAACACCGTGACAGGAATATCCCCACCCTGTCCAACTAGCACGATGTCTTTGCCGTAGAGTTGCGGATGCATCGGAAACTTCCACAACTGCCACATCTTTGTGTGAAGATTTAAAAGGCCGTTTCGA
This sequence comes from uncultured Candidatus Saccharibacteria bacterium, assembly GCA_964358195.1. GTDB lineage: Bacteria > Patescibacteriota > Minisyncoccia > Phycocordibacterales > UBA10002 > UBA10002. The sequence continues at coordinate 1,414 of CAYHOU010000167.1, forward strand.
GTTCCTCGGCAAAGCTGCATCTTCCTTTGGGAGAGATATTCATCAAGTTCCACGTCCCCAACAGGACGACTGAAATGAACGAGATAGATATCGTTTCGTTGGAGAAGACCGTTGATTTTGAACGAGCAAACAACAAGAGTATTCATACTGCGGAGCAGACTACCTGCCGTTACGGTCGTACTCAATTAAACTGGCGAATCTAGTTTGCGACTTGTCAAAACACCTTTGTTATGGCTATAATAGGGACGGCAAAGCGCCGCCAGTTTTTGTGGCAAAAGCATGAAAATGCAACGGCTAAGGCGGCTTAGCTGTTGAAATAGAGACGGGAGAACACCACCCCTCGCCTCGGAGACTCGGCACTTCCCCTCAACTGAGGGGGAGATGAAGACCAACAAAATGAGTTTAGAAAAAACCCTCAAGGAATACGGGCTGAAAGAAAAACACGCGAAGGTATACCTCGCGTGTCTTGAGCTTGGCTCGGGCTCAATACTGAAAATCAGCCAGAAGGCCGCCCTTCCCCGTTCCA
>CAYHOU010000168.1:0-1915 GCA_964358195.1 uncultured Candidatus Saccharibacteria bacterium
GAAGTAGAGTACTATCACCTCTATAATCGCGGGTCTGATAGAAGGTCTGTTTTTGAAGATGATTCGGATCGAAAACGTTTTATGCTTTTGCTTTATTTATGTAATGGAAAAATCCCTTTTCGTTTTGACCGACTACCTACATGGAAAGATGAGACTTCACTTGAACTTGTTAAATCCGCACTTAGCGAAAATAGGGACTCCCCTATTGTCGCCATTGGCGCGTATTGTCTTATGCCAAACCACTTTCATCTATTAGTGCGCGAAACAACGGAAAGTGGAATCAGTGCTTTTATGCATCGTCTTTCCACCGCGTATACCATGTACTTTAACGTGAGCAGAAAGAGAGATGGGGTACTTTTTCAAGGAAGATTTAAGGCGAGCCATGCAAAAACTGACACTTATCTACACTATCTGTTTTCCTATATTCACCTTAATCCAGTTAAGATGATTGAACCAAAATGGAAAGAGAATGGCATTAGAGATAGAAAAGGGGCGGAGCGCTATTTAGCGGAATATCCTTATTCAAGCTATTTTGACTATCGCGGTATCAATCGGCAGTTTTCTAAACTTCTTAACCGAAAAGAATTCCCCGATTACTTTCCGAAGAAGACGACCTTTAATCGGGAGATTTCCGAATGGCTCCGATACGCTGACGAGGCTCAACCTCAACCATGACGAGGTTGAGCCTCGTCAGTCTTATTAAATTATGGATTTCTATGGATTCCGGCCGGCTTTGATTTCGTTTATATAGTACTCGCCCTGCTGTTTGAAGTCGGGATTGAGTTCAATCGTTTTTTGCAGTTCGGCGATGGATTCTTTGCGGTTGCCATTCGCGATGTAGGCGGCCGCGAGCGAAATGTGGGTCTGTACGTCGTTTGGATTAGCTACTAACCTCTGCTGTAACAAACTAATGACTTTCTTGAGCTGCCCTGCCTGAAAATACGCTTTGACAAGGCGTTCATCGGTTAACATATTCACATCAGTTGTGGAGGCGAGAAGTTCGTCCGCGACGGCAAACTGTTTCGCGTAGATTGCGGTCGCCGCATACCCGATTCGCGCCCCCGTATACTTCGGAGCATTCTCAAAAGCCTTTTTCATAAGCGAAAGCGCTTCATCTGTTTTCCCAAGGCTTAAATAAGAATTGGAAAGTGAAAACGCGATTGTCTGCTTGTGTGGAGAAAGCGCGTGAGCTTTTTCAAGGTGCGGGAGCGCTTCCACATAGTGACCGAGCTGATTGAAGAATCCGCCGATAAACATACGAAGTCGCGCGTCATCGGGCGCCCGTTTAATCTCCCTATCCATCGCCGAAAGCGCGAAAGTTATGAATTCTACTTTCGTCGGCTCCGGAACATTTGCCGCGGCGGCGATATTCGCGGCGGCCTGCATCGCTTGCTCTCCCACTTCCTGTGTTCCGACACTTTCCACCGCGAAAGCCTGCTTATAGAACGATAGGTTTTCGGTGATGCCTTTTTGTTGTGGCCGAAGCGCCTGTATAAGGTCGCCAGCGACTACGAGGGGACGAAGATTCACGTAATAGATACTTACACAGAGAAGCACGAGAAGCACCGCTCCCGAGATGGATGCCACCCTGTCGCTTTGCAGTGATGCGTTTTTCCTCTCCGATAGCGAAAACGGCTTACCACATCGGGTGTGTGTATAAGCGAGGAGAGAGAAAAACAGAATATAACTGATGAGGTTATCAAACACGAAAAAGTTGTGGGCCATATACCCGGCAAGGAGACCGGAAAGCACGCTTCTTTCCGCAAATGAAAACGGGGATTCTCCGTCGGCCGGCTCTCCTTTCCAGATATACCAGAGCAGAAAAGCGAAAAGCGAAAGATACGCGAGAAGACCCAACGCTCCCGCGGAAATAAGCCAGTCAAAAAAGATATTGTGCGTGCGGTCGAACCACTGT
>CAYHOU010000169.1:0-1909 GCA_964358195.1 uncultured Candidatus Saccharibacteria bacterium
ACGCGGGGAACCAGTCTGGATTCCCGCCTCCGCGGGAATGACAGCCTTTTGGAGAACAGCGAGGAAATTGAAAAGTACCTCGCTCAAACAAAAAACAAAACGGAGATTGAGCGGACAGCGGAGGGAAAGGAAAAAACGGGAGTTGAGTTGAAGGGTATTAAGGCAACCAATCCGGCCAACAAGGAGGAAATTCCAGTTTGGATTGCCGATTATGTTCTTGCCGATTATGGAACAGGGGCGATTATGGCGGTACCCGCACATGATGAACGAGATTTTGTATTCGCCAGTAAGTACGGCATACTAAAACGACAGGTGGTCATGTACGGCACTCTCGGAAGAAATTTACCGGAATTTCCGGGGGGTCTCTTGCTCTCGGAAAACGGGTTTGACCCAAGCATTTGGCGTCCAGAGTACGCGGAGGATGGCTATTTAATTGATTCTGGCGAGTTCACCAATCAGTATTCCAAAGTCGCACGAGGGAAAATGGCGGCAAAATACGGTAACATAAAAACGACATACAAACTCCGCGATTGGGTGTTTTCACGCCAACGCTACTGGGGCGAACCGATTCCGCTGATTCATTGTCCAATATGCGGAGTTGTTCCCGTTCCCGAAAAGGATTTGCCGGTCAGACTACCCAAAGTGAAATCATACGAGCCGACAGGGACGGGGGAATCTCCCCTTGCCGATATTGCCTCTTTCGTGAATACCAAATGTCCAAAATGCAAAGGTCCTGCCAAGCGCGAGACGAACACCATGCCGCAGTGGGCGGGTTCATGCTGGTACTACCTTGCATACATTATGCAAGGCAAGTCAGAAGTTTCCGCCAAAGGCGGATCCGCCTCAGGCGGAAACGGTCAATTGTCAAGGGTTTCGCTCAAAAACTCGCGGCGAGATTTTGAGCGATGGCTTCCAGTGGATATGTATGTCGGCGGAGCGGAGCATGCAACGCGGCATCTCATCTATGCCCGTTTTTGGCATAAATTCCTCTTTGATATCGGAGTCGTCAGCACCGATGAACCGTTCACCCGACTTCAGAATGTGGGGCTTATTCTCGCGGCCGACGGGCGCAAGATGAGCAAACGCTTCGGCAATGTGGTGAACCCCGATGAAATCGTGGACCGTTTCGGTGCGGACTCACTTCGCGTCTATGAAATGTTTATGGGGCCCTTCAATCAGGCAATCGCGTGGAGTTCCGACTCGCTCGTGGGGGCAAGGCGCTTCCTTGAACGCGTCTATCGTCTTCGGGAAAAGGTTTCGTTAAGGATTAAGGATGAGGGATTAAGGATTGCCCCTTTACTGCATCAGACCATAAAGAAGGTGGGGGATGATATAGAGGCGTTTAGGTTTAACACGGCCGTGAGTAGTTTGATGATTTTGCTAAACGCGCTGGAAAAGGAGGAGTGTATTTCGTCGGATGCGTATAAAACCGTCTTGAAATTACTCGCCCCGTTCGCGCCACACCTTTCTGAAGAACTCTGGACCCACTTTGGTTACAAGAAAAGCATCCACCTTGAGTCGTGGCCGGAGTATAATGAGAAAACGGCCATAAGCGCCCCCGTCACAATTATCGTGCAGGTAAACGGCAAAACAAGGGGGAGCTTTGTCGCGGAGAGAGGCGGCGAACAGGAGTACCTCAAAGTGACCGCGATTTCACTACCTTCATTGCGAAAATGGATGGAGGGGAAGGTTGTCCAGAGGACAATAGTCGTCCCTGATCGTCTGGTAAACATTGTGGTACAGGAATAGAGTATGGCGCGCAGGAGTTTCTGAATGTACTCTGCGCTTTGCAAATTTCGGAGAGAAGTATTAAACTGATTTTCACTTTAAACGTAAAGTTTTTCTCGCCAAGAATCACTGCTGTCCCACTAAACTCCCAAAAGACACAGCTGTTCCACCTCGTCAACCT
>CAYHOU010000170.1:0-1881 GCA_964358195.1 uncultured Candidatus Saccharibacteria bacterium
AGAGTTTGGCAATTCGTTCATCCAATTTTTCCTTATCGTATTTGGATTTCTCCTGCTCGCGCTGTTTGTGAAGTTGTGCAAGGCGGGCATCAATTTCGGATTTCTTTCCCTTTCCGCCGACAATTGTCGTCTCGTCCTTGGTGGCAATCACACGGTGCGCGTGTCCAAGTACTTCAAGTCCCGCCGACTCAAACTTGAGTCCGACTTCTTCGGAAACAACCGTCGCGCCGATGGTCGCGGCAATATCTTGGAGTTGTTCTTTCTTGCGGTCGCCGTATCCGGGAGCTTTGACGCCGAGTACGTTAAAAGAGCCTCGAAGTTTGTTCAGCACAAAGGTCGTGAGCGCTTCACCTTCAATATCTTCCGCAATAATGACAAGGTTCTTGTTGCCCGACTGCGCGAGTTTTTCCAGGAACGGCAGAATTTCTTTGATGCCCCCGATTTTTTTATCCGTTACCAAAATTGACGCATCTTCCATCACCGCCTCCATACGTTCGGCGTTCGTAATCATATAGGGCGAGACGTAGCCTTTATCAAACTGCAAGCCTTTGACAACTTCATATTCAATACCTACTGCTTGAGATTCCTCAACGGTCACGACACCGTCCTTGCCGACTTTGCCTATGGTCTCGGCGATTTTCTCGCCAAGCTCCGCAGATTCGGCCGAAATGGTCGCGACTTGTTTGATTTCTTCTTTGGTCTTAATCGGAGTCGCCATCGCCTTGAGCGCTTCCACGACTTTCTCCGCCGCGCGTTCAATGCCGACGCGTACACCCATCGGGTTCACACCCATCGTTGTCTGGCGAAGTCCTTCGGTGATAATAGACTGGGTCAAAATGACGCTCGTCGTGGTTCCATCGCCAGCGACATCGTTCGTCTTCTCGGCGACTTCCTTCACAATTTCCGCGCCCATGTTTTCAAACTTGTCTTTCAGCGTAATTTCCTTCGCGATAGATACGCCGTCGTTGGTTATCATCGGCGCGCCATAACTTTTATCCAGCACCACATTGCGTCCGCGCGGACCAATCGTTATTTTCACCGCGTTCGCGACCGCGTCCACTCCGCGCTTTAAGGCCTTTCGAGCGTCTTCACTGTAAAGAATTTGTTTTGCCATAATTGCGTTTAAGAAAACTTATAATTTCGAATCTCGAATATCTAATACCTAAAAATATCGAACTTTGAATACCTAATATCGAAAAGAAAAAAGCGTTTTAATTCTCTTATTTTGACATTTGACTTACTTTTTCGATATTTGAAATTTGGTATTCGATATTACTTTATGACAGCAAGAATCGCTGACTCACTTACCATCTCATACTCCTCTCCGTCAATCGTGAGCTTATCGCCCCACTGGAAAAGCACCTTGTCGCCGACACGAACGTGCATCGGGACGAGAATTCCGTCATCAAACTTGCCGGGGCCAACGGCAATCACTTCGCCTTTCCGCGCTCCGCGGTCTTCACCGACGGTTTCGGGGATAATAATGCCCGATACCGAACGCTCTCCTTCTTTCTTTAATTCACGCACCAGCACGCGGTCGGCGAGGGGTTTAACTTTGCTGTTATCGCTCTGTACGGACTTCGCTGTGCTTGAAACCTTTGCGGTCTTTTTTGTTGGTTTTGCCATATATGATAAAACTAATCAACTAAACACTAAATCTACAAATACCTACTAATCCGATTACGTTTCTTGCTTATTTGCAGGTATTCGTTGCATTAGTTCATTCGCAGATTGGTTTTACTACAACTGATAAAATTGACTATTTGTTATCAAACAGCCCCTTAATAAAGGGTTTAAGTGAGGGTAGTATAGTGATTTTTCCCTGTTCACGCAAACTTGACACCATTTAATTTCTGTGTAGTGTGTATAGCGAACAAATGC
>CAYHOU010000171.1:0-1880 GCA_964358195.1 uncultured Candidatus Saccharibacteria bacterium
CCGCTTACTTTCGCGCGAATACGGCGGTGTCTTCGCGTTCTCTTTTCGGTTTTTCGGTTTATGGTGCTCATAATGATTCAATTTCGAATCTTGAATACCTAATTTCGAAAAATGTCTAATACTTAAATATTCAATATTAAAAGTTTCTTCATTTTCGGTATTCGAGATTAGATATTCGATATTTCTTTACGTGGTCTTCTTCCCCTGCTTCCTTCGGATAGCCTCTCCGTCATACCGGATTCCCTTTCCTTTGTACGGCTCGGGTTTCTTCTGTGAACGGATTTTCGCGGCAAACGCACCGACTACTTCAATATCCGCTCCGCTTATCGTGAGTATTCCCTTTTCAGAAACAACCTTCAGGTCTTTCGGGATAGGCACTTTAACTTGGTGTGAAAATCCGATGTTCAGCACCAGTTCGGAACCTCTAACTTCCGCTTTGAAACCAATACCTTCAATAATAAGCTTTTTCACGAACGCTTCGCGACTACCCGCAATCATATTGCGGATGTGTGCGACGGTGGTCCCCACGAGCATCTTTGTAGTGAGTATCTCATTTTTGGGTGAAATTAAAATGCCCCCGTCTTTTACTAAAATAGTAACTTCGGGAGAAAAGGTTCGGGAGAGTGTCCCGTTCGGGCCTTTGACGGTGAGCGTCTCACCGCCGAGAGTAACCTCGACTTTTTCGGGAATCAGTATTGGTTTTTTTGCGAGTCTGGACATGATGCTAATTTACGAATGGGTACTAATGCAACGAAAAAATACTAATGAAGACGTTCTTAATTCGTATTTTTTCGTTGCATTCGCATGAATTAGTTGTTTCGTATCACAATTACCAGATTTCAAACAACACTTCTCCTCCAACCTTCGCCACTCGCGCGTCTGTATCAGTAAGTACGCCTTTCGGAGTGGAAAGAACCGCGGTCCCCGAACCATTACGCACGGGGCGAATCTCGCGAGCTTTTTTATACATTCGTTTTGAAAGACGAGAAATACGCTTCGCTCCCGTGATAGGATGCACCTTGGCGGCAACAGGAAGCGCCACCTCCAATTCGCGTCCTTTCTTCGCTTTTTTATAAGAAGCAACAAATCCTTTCTTCTGGAGCGCTCCGGCGATAGCTCCGACAATTCCGGAATAGGGAAACGTAAAAGACTCCTTGCCGGTTTTACTGGCGGTCTTCAGTGTATTCAAAAAATCAGCGATGGGGTCCATGTTTTTGATACTACTCATTACAAATCCCGTACAAATGTGCAAATGCAGATCTTGATTCGTATATTGGTACAGGATTCGTTATTGGTATTCTTACCATGACGACTTCTTAACGCCCGGGATCATGCCTTCATTGGCGTATTCGCGGAAACAAATACGGCAGAGCCCGAAATCGCGCATAAACGCCCGCTTACGGCCGCAACGGAAACAGCGTCGCACGATGCGAGAGCTGAATTTGGGCTTCTTAAGCGCCCGAGCTTTGGTTGAGGTCTTGGCCATGGCGATTTTTAACGTAGAGAAGCGAAGTATAAAAATCGCCACCGAGCACTTTCTTAAAATCTAAACGGAATCTTTATGGACAACCCTTGAGAGATGTCTATAAGGCTAAAAGCGCTTAAATCCTAGGAAAGTGCTCGGTTGCTAATCAATAGTCGCTGTGCTCCTTGATTTCCGCAACAAAATTAAAAGCCCCGAAGAGCGTGGGGAAATACTAGCGAAATAGGGGTAAAAAGTCAACCGCCGTTGACAAGTATCTTCACCCGTGCTTGTATGCTAGTCAGACACATGAAAACCGAAAAGACTCCTCTTATACATTTCATCATCACTGGCGGCACGATTGACTCATGCTATGACGGCACCAAGGATACAGTCGTCCCCCTTAAGAAGTCAGTTA
>CAYHOU010000172.1:0-1879 GCA_964358195.1 uncultured Candidatus Saccharibacteria bacterium
GATCCGCCCGGCACGCTTCCTTGGACCGTTTACTTTGCTCTTGGGAACGAGATTCTTCTTGGGGGCACGGCGACGCGTTATGCTTCGCAGAAAACGGAGACAGGCGAGCCATACTATGAGTGGGAGAAACAAGGGTGGCCGAACGGTATCTTTATTTCTGAGAAACTTGAGAGAGTCATCAAGGCGGTACAGGAAAATGACCCGACACTTCGCATTGGCGTGCTTGTTGACCGTTCTTACAATGATGTGGAAAAAGTTGAAAAACCAATTTCGTTTGAACTGTGCGTTCCGCTCTCCGGCGGTTCTCCGCACAAAATAGTGAGTATGCGCGGCAAAAGCGCAAGCATGAATGTCCATACATTAGTGCAGGGCGCGGAACGATACCGGATAGACGGGTTTGAATCCATTGAACCGTTCAAGACCTACAGCAGAGAAGAACGCACCGGTGGAAAAGGTCGCTACTTCGCGCATTTCGCGGACCTTGTTCCGCACGACGATACCGGGTGGTCGACTCTTTTTGGTTTTTTTGTCGGTGCCAACAAACGACCTCGTGCAATATCATCCTGCGGAGCGGACGGAAGTCAGTACTTCTTTCACACCGGCAAAACTGGCGGCAAGAAGATGTTCGCCTATGCGCCTTATGGGGGCGGGATTGCCTTTCTGCATTCCATCAGCGGTTTTGTCCCTGCACCAATTGCGCTCCACGAAATGGCGCACAGTTTTGCAGGTCTGGAAGACAATTACCGTAGTGGCTTTGATATAACGCTTTACTATGCAAACTGCGCCGCTCCAGGACGCGAGCCACATTGGGGCAGTGTGACGCGCAGCCGCGCCTTTGGCGGAGACGGATTTTATTACGGCGACAGGGTCAAGGGGTGCAGTGTGAGTGGACAATCCCGTCCATCGGGCGAAAACATGATGTGCGGAGCAGGTGGATGCATTAAGTCCAACAGTTATGCGGAAGGGACGGATGAGTTTGATGTGGTGAGCTGCGGCTATCTCCGTACCGCAATTGAGCACAATACGGCATATCTTCGTTCATTCCCCAAAAGCGAATTGGTGGCGAATTGGGAGAAATGCAAGAAGATGAGAGGGATTGTGCAGCCATCGATAAGTACTGGCGACGAGATAGACCAACTGTCGGATATACCGCGAAGTACCAGCCGACTCCTTGCCACGGTGTTTCCAACTCTTGCGCAGACGCGCCCGGATTCAGGAGAAACGGTCAATCTGGATTTTAATTCTCCTTATATCTCAGTGGAGACCTTTGCCGACGACGGTTCCATCAGCGCCGAGATTTTTGAGCGGGTCGGAGGAGATAAGGGGGAGCAAACAGAATGGCGGAAGGTTGAGTCGGAACAAGACTCAGATGAAGACAGAATTACAAGGTCCGACCTTGTAGAAAATAAGGAAGACGCTGTAACGCTTTCTGTGGACGGCGCGACGGGCGGAGGACTGAACTGGGTCAAGCGGGACGGCGTCTGGGTCATGCAGCTTCTTGATGAAACCGGAAAAGTCTTTCACGAAATCCCGCTTCCGCCAAAACAGGAACTTTCTCGCGACGACGAAGCTGAAATTACAAGGTCGGACCTTGTAAAAATAACGCTTTCCGTGGACGGAGCGACGGATGCGGTCGGGGTGAAAAAAGGCGAAGAGGCGGAAGTGAAGTGGGAAGGAGGCGAGGGAGTTATTTCCTGCCGCGGCTCGTGGAGTCCCGCAAACAAACTTCCGGCGTCAGGTACGGCAAAAATTGTCGTGAATGAAAGCAGTACGGTTACGCTTTCGTGTCTGGATGCAGAAGGAGGCGCGACGACTGCTTCAGTTATCGTCTCGGCCGTCAATCCGCCGCTTTTCACCCGCGTGACGGAGTGGGTTAGGA
>CAYHOU010000173.1:0-1853 GCA_964358195.1 uncultured Candidatus Saccharibacteria bacterium
TTGTGGTTTCCATCTACGAAGACCGCACGTTTGATATGATTTTCAAGGCTCCGCCGGCCACCAACCTGCTCCTTAAAGCGGCAGGTAAGGATAAGGGTTCAGGCAAAACCCCAGCCACCAAAGCGGGAACCATCACGAAAGCGAAGCTCCGTGAGATTGCCGAGAAGAAAATAGGTGACCTCAACGCGAATTCGGTGGAAGCCGCGATGCAGATTTTGGCGGGAAGCGCGAGGTCAATGGGAATCGATGTGAAGTAAGAACTTCACCGCAGACTCACGCTGACTTGACGCAGACAGACGCAGAACAAAAACCGTTCAGACTCTAGTCGGGGCGGTTTTTAGCTCTTCTCGCCGAGTACCTTCAGAATATACTCGCGTTCCCGTTCCAAGTCTGCGGGCGCAAGTATGCTTTCTATAATGATTGGAACCGTAGAGTTTTCGATATTATAAACGATTTCTTTTTGTCGCGTCAGAAAAAGCGGTTCGTGCAGTGTCTGAAAGCCGCTTAAGTGAATTTGAACAATTCGGTCACCGAGACGTTGGTAAAAATCCCGTGTAAGGGCGAATGTAGCGTCGTTGGTAAAGCAATGATTCACATCAAGCACCAGTTTCCAATTCAGATTCTCCGCCAAAAGTCGCTCCATATCTTCGACATTTTTGAACGACTGCTTGTTGCGGTCCATGTTCTCAAAAGCGACAGGCACGGGACTTTCCGTGAATACGGAGAAGTCTTCGACAAGGTCTGGATGAGTGACCATATAGTCGAGCGGACAGCGCTCCTGAAGCTTTCGGAGTTCGGAAAAGAAAAATCCCGTTTCTTTATTTCTCCCGTACGCAAATTTGGGAGCATGGTAGCTCACATATGAAAAACCTCTCATCGCTTCGGTTGGCAGTGTTTCGACAATGGACTCCATCTTGGAAAGATTGACGAGCCGCTTGAGTTCGATAGCGAAAACCCCCGATCGTCTGAGAAGTTCAATGACTTCAAGGGGAGGGAGTTCCCTATGGAAACACCCTGTTGAAAAACCAAGCGTGATTTTTTCACGAGTCATCGTATTAGTCCTGTCGCTCCAAATCAATCCATGTGTATTTCAAACCCGTTTTTTCGTCAGCGCGCTCCTCGCGGAAAGTTTCTTTCGTAAAGTCCTTCCGCCAGTCGTCGGGATATTAAACCGACTTCAATGAGATTTTACGCTTGGCGATAGTTGCCGCGAACTCACGGGGAAATCGTTTGGCGACATCAAGTACCTCCATGCCGACAATTTTCCCCCTTTTATCGTAGTCAAGAATAACACCCTCGCGCACCTCGTCGCTTTCCGCAATAGAGGCATCATTAAAGCGCAAATACAAAGCATCTTCTTTTTTGTGATAGTTGAGTTTCATGGTCGAAAATACTTTTTTACTTTTGACGTTATGAAAACTGTTACAACGTGACGATGCTTCTGAAGATTTTCATACACGACAACAATGCAGTAGCGTTTCTGACCGAGCCATAGTCGCCGCACCGCCTGCACTCTTCCTGACAACTGCGCTCGTTTCTGCTCGGCATGGTTAATCGTGTATTCAACAACTCCACGGTCAATCTTTCGCTCTCGCATCTGAAACAGAGCGTGTTCTCCAAAAGTCACCTGTTTCATCAATGCAAGTATAGCACTTTTCTATGAGCGTTCCAAATCAACCCATGTATATTTCAGTCCGGTTTTTTCATCGAACCGCTCCTCACGGAATGTTTCTTTCGTAAAGTCCTTTCGCCAGTCGGGGAAGAAAACATCACCCTCGGCGTCACTCTCAACGAGCGTGAGGTACAGCTTGTCGGTGTAGGGAAGTCCTTGCTTGTATATTTCTCCACCGCCA
>CAYHOU010000174.1:0-1834 GCA_964358195.1 uncultured Candidatus Saccharibacteria bacterium
GGGGGCATAGTTAAACCAATCAACTAATCAAGACTAATCTGCGAATACCTGCCAATAAGAAAGATACGAAGCAGTATAGCTTAAAATCGTACTTTGCTTAACCTTGACAAAAAGACCGAGTCGTGATAACTTGTTTTTGGGGTTTTCGTGCAACAAAGCCGTGTTCAAGACGAAAGAGAGAAAATATGACTGATCCGAACCAGCAAATTAGCGTTTTTTTCACTTCAGAAAGCCGAAGGCCTGTAGGAAGTTGCCCAACATGCCAGGAGGCGGGGTGGCTTGAGCATTGGAATAAACAGGCTAATCCCCTCCCCGTGAGCAGGCGAAGCTCAACTGAAGGGAGGTGGCAAGCGTATGCAAAGAGGTCGGTAACGGATTGGGATGGAGCGGTTGAAGAGTTATGACCCAATTCCCACCCAAGAGCGACGGAAGCAATTCCGCCGCTTTTTTATTGGAGAAACATCCCTCCTGCTTAAGAAAGCAGTGCTCCCTTTGTTAAGGGAGAATCCGAAACGCTGTTTCTTTTCCGCGGTGGTCTGCGTAAAGTCCGCGTCTGTCTGCGGCGAGAATATTTCTTAATATTCTCGCATTGAGACTTGCGCGTCAATTTTCTTGATGAAATCAAGTACCACTGAAACCACTATGAGAAGCGCCGTTCCGCCGATAGCAAGCGTTTGATTGCCGGTGATGCCTTGCATCACCAGGGGAAGTATCGCAACAAAGGCGAGAAATACCGCGCCGACAAGCGTAATGCGGGTCACCACCGAGGCGATGTACTCGGAGGTGGACGCTCCGGGGCGGACGCCGGGGATGAACGCGCCGTTCTTTTGGAGATTGGTGGAGATGGTTTCGGGGTCAAATGTCACGGCCGTGTAGAAGTACGTAAAGAGGAATACCAGTATGAAATAGAGGATTGAATAGACCCACTGGTTTGAGAACACCGTGTTAAGAAGCGAGGAGATAGTCTGAAGCACGGAGTTACTCGCCACGGAAAGGACCGAGGCTATCATCTGCGGAAACAGCATAATGGAGAGCGCGAAGATAATCGGAATAACGCCCGCCTGATTGACGCGGAGCGGGAGATAGGTGGAAACGCCGCCATAGACTTTCATACCGCGTACGCGCTTCGCGTACGTCACCGGAATCGGACGCTCGGCCTCGGTCACGACGACCACTCCCCAGACGATAAGGATGGCAAGGGCGAGAAAGCCGAGGTACATCGGGATATCGCTCGGGTCAAACACGAACACAAGCTGTGAGATTGCCGACGGAAGCGACGCGACAATGCCGGCAAAGATGATGAGTGACGTACCGTTACCGATACCGTATTCAGTCATAAGTTCGCCAATCCACATAACGAGGAGCGAACCTGCGGTAATGATAATGACATTTACGAGAGTGGAAAAGAACGCGAGGTCGGTAACGACACCTGAACGGGAAAGGATGATCAAAAAGCTGAACGCCTGCACAAGCGCGAGAGGCACGGAAAGAAGCCGAGAGTATTGCGCGAACTTCGCCCGTCCCGCCTCCCCGTCTTCTTGATACATCGCCTTGAGTCTCGGCGACATCATCGTGAGAAGTTGCATGATAATGGAGGCGGTGATGTATGGACCGACGCCAAGCATGACGATAGAGAGATTGGAAAGCCCTCCTCCCGAGAAGATGTTCAGGAGCCCGAAGAATTGGTTATCGGCGAGGAAACTTTGAAGCTTCAGAATATCAATACCGGGAATAGGAATGGAAGAGAGGAGGCGAAATACCACGAGCATCACGCCGATAAAGAGCAGACGCTTCCGGAGAGAGGAATCGTTCCAGACCAGTTTTAGTTTTTGTA
>CAYHOU010000175.1:0-1812 GCA_964358195.1 uncultured Candidatus Saccharibacteria bacterium
TTCGGGACCGGAAGCGCGCCCGGCATACCAAGACAGACTGGACAGACGTGGCTATTCGGCGCATCCGCATTAAACGGATCATTTTTGCACCCGCAAAACATCTTGGAGCGCGTACTCAGCTCGATATGAATTTCCAAACCGCAGACTAAGTTGTATTTTGAGTTGGTCATATGACTGAATGACTTATAACGTATAACTGAATGACTGAATAACAAAAAGATTCCGAAGGAATGGGTGATTCAGTTATTCAGTAATGGGTTATCTGTTATCGGTGGCTTCTGCTTGTGCCAATCGGTTGCCTGTCCGTACGCCTCTCCGGCCGCGAGTATGGTTTGCTCGTCAAATTTCTTGCCGATAAGCTGTATGCCTATCGGAAGACCTCCCTTTGAAAATCCGGCGGGCAAGGCGAGGCTCGGTAGTCCCGTAAGGTTTACCGGCACCGTGAAAATATCCGCGAGATACATTTTCACGGGGTCCTCGGTGAGAGTTCCGAGTTTGTACGGCGGCTCGGGCATTGTCGGGCCAAGAAGCATATCGCAGGAATTCCACAGCGCGTCAAACTCCCTGATGAGAAGCGTCCGTCCTTTGGTGGCTCTCGTGTAGAGCTCGTCGTGGTAACCGGCCTTCAGCGCGTAGGTGCCGACGACGATACGGCGCATTGTTTCTTCAGTAAAGCATTCACGGCCATTCCCGAACCGCACGCCGTCATAGCGATTCAAGTTTGAACTGGTTTCGCTTGTCGCGATGAGATAGTAGATGGCGACAGCGTACGAAAGCGAAGGAATGCTGACGGGGATAATGCGCGCTCCAAGAGAGGTAAAGGTCTTCACGGCTTCGTCAAAAACGCGCCGGACTTCACTGTCCAATCCTTCCGCCAAAAATTCTTTGGGAATACCGATACGCGTGCCCGCGAGTGGTTTTTTAAGAAGCGTGCTGTACGCGGGCACTTCGCGCCGCGAGCTTGTCGCGTCCAGTACATCTTTACCCGCAATCGCTTCAAGCACGAGCGCGAGGTCGCTCGCGCTTTTCGCCATCGGTCCCACGGTATCAAGCGAAGAGGCATAGGCGATGGAGCCGTAGCGTGAGACTCTGCCGTATGTGACTTTAAGACCGGCGATATTGCACATACTCGCGGGAGCGCGGATTGAACCGCCGGTGTCCTCACCGACGGCGAACGCGGACATACGGGTGGCGATGGCGACAGCCGAGCCTCCCGACGAGCCTCCCGCCACGCAGGCCACGTCCCATGGATTCTTCACTGGACCGTAATCGGTATTTTCGCTGGTACTGCCGTGTCCCCACGCGTCCATATTATTTTTCCCGATGAGTATGGCTCCTGCTTTCAAAAGTCTTTGCACTACCGTGGCAGAATATGGCGGGATAAATGTATCAAGCACCTTGCTCCCCGCGGTGGTTTTGAGGTCTTTGGTAACATAGGCGTCTTTGAGACAAAACGGGATACCCGAAAGTGGTCCGCGCGCGGTTGAAGCGTCGGAAGCATCCGCGTCGCGGAGCGCGCCCTCTTTTTCGCGCACGGTGATAAACGCGGAAAGCGTTTTGTTGTGTTTCTCTATGGAATCATACGCTTCCTCCACAAGCTCGCGCGAGGAAATCTTTCTGGACGAAAGAAGCGTTCCGAGTTCGGCAATGGTATGGTCAAGAAGCATAGCGATATTTTCTTTACGAATGCGGTTATGTTTGCTCTCTCTTTCCTCTCCCCCTTTTTAAGGGGGAGATTTAGAGGGGGTTAAATGACATCACTTGTGCTTCAAGATCGCCGGTACGACGAAATAGCTGTCCGCGTGCGTGCCG
>CAYHOU010000176.1:0-1748 GCA_964358195.1 uncultured Candidatus Saccharibacteria bacterium
AGGCATTTCAAGCGGGGAGGACATTTACTTCAGCGTTGCGTTTAAGCCCGTGTCAACGATACGGAAGAAACAGCAGACGGTGAACATGGAGAAAGGAGAAGAGGTAGAGCTTGAAGCGACCGGACGGCACGACCCGTGCGTGCTCCCGCGCGCGGTGCCGATTGTAGACGCGATGAGTGCGCTTGTGATTATGGATCATTATTTGAGGAATAAGAGCCAAAATGGGTAATCTCCCCTAATAAGGGGAGCACTGCCGTCTTCGGCAGGAGGGGTGTTACAACCCCCGTCCCCCACTTTTCCGAAAAAGTGGGGGACACCCCCTTTATTAAGGGGGATAAACAACACCATGACCAACGAACTACAAAACTTACGGGCAAAAATAGACTCGCTTGACACGGAACTCCTTCGCTTACTTGCCAAACGAACGGGAATCGTCAAGGACATCGGCGCGCTGAAGAAGGCCGAGGGAGTGGCCACACTGGACGAGAAGCGCTGGAAGGAAATGCTGGAATCACGTCTTGCTCTCGCGAAAAAATTCAATGTATCGCCGGAGTTTGTGAAGGAATTGTTTGAACTCATTCACCAACATTCATTAGAGATAGAGCAACACTAGTATGGCTTTCAAACTCTCAAAACGACTCGGACAATTTCCCGAATACATCTTCACCCGCTTGAACAAGACCATAGCGGAAGTGGAGAAGACGTCGGGGCGAAAAGTGCTGAACCTCGGCATGGGGACGCCCGATGTCCGTCCGAGCGCGGAGTACGTGAAGAAACTTGCCGAGTTCGTGCAGGCGCCTGACGCGCATCTCTACCCGGGGTACGGCGCGACCAAGGAATTTTCTGAAGCGCTTATTCATTGGTACAAAAATCGTTTTGACGTAGACCTATCAGTGGACGAAGTGTTTCCGCTCCTTGGCGCGAAGGACGCGACGGGACATCTCCCGCTTGTATTGCTTGATGTAAATGATGAGATACTGGTTCCTGACCCGGGTTACCCGGGCTTTAGCGGTCCCGTGGATATGATAGGGGCGATATCGGTGTACTACACACTAACCGAGAGAAACGATTTTAAAATCGATATCGCTGAGCTTGAAAAAAAGGTAACAAAAAAGACGAAAGGCATCTGGGTGAATTTCCCATCCAATCCGACGGGGCAGGTGGCAACGCTTGAAGAACTTGGTCCCCTCGTGGCTTTCGCCAAGAAACACAGCATTTTCATTCTCTACGACAACGCATACGCCGAAATAACGTTTGATGGATACACGGCGCCCAGCATTCTTGAAGTAGAAGGCGCGAAAGAAATCGCGGTTGAGCTCGGCTCATTTTCCAAAATGTATTCGTTCGCCGGCTTCCGTATGGGGTGGATAGTGGGGAATAGAGAAATAGTGGCGGCGCTCGCGAGAGTGAAGTCGCAGGTTGATTCGGGACTGTCCCTTCCGCTCCAGAGGCTCGGCGCGTACGCGCTCACGCATCCCGATACCGAATGGACGGAAAAGATGCTCAAAAGTTATGGAGACAGGCGCGATATCATCGGAAGGCATATCGCGAAACTCGGACTTACCTTCCCGCTACCCAGGGGCGGGCTGTATCTCTGGGCGAAAATTCCGGAGAGCGCGAAAGATTCGGAGACTTTTTGTGCGGAACTGCTCAAAAATAAACAGATTGTCGTTACCCCCGGTACGGCATTCGGTAGAAGTGGAGAACGGTATGTGCGGGTAAGCATCTGTGCGAATATAGACAAGATA
>CAYHOU010000177.1:0-1722 GCA_964358195.1 uncultured Candidatus Saccharibacteria bacterium
TACCTGCACCAGTGTCCGCACCTCTTCGCTGCCATGGACTTTTCTATTGAGCTCCTCTGCAATCTTTATGGCGCGTATTCGCGACCTCCGCCGGAACTCCGGAAGTTGGGCAAGCTCTGCCACGGTATCAAGCTCTTTTTGCTCATATGGCCGTGCTCCTCGTGCTTCCGCGCCAAGCCGACCAGTAGCTGATCGCTCTTCTGCCGTCTGGCCATGAATGCCTTTCTTCTCCTCAACCTGCCGGAGTCCGACGCCTCGGTTTTGTCTTCCGGTTTCCGCAGCGGCTTCCTTAACATGCAACCTTGCAAGCCTGTCATACTCTTCCCGCTCCAAAAGACCGTCGTAGGAAGAAAGGTTTTCGAGGCGTATCTCTCCTTGGTATCCCCGAAGCGCGTGCCAGACGGCGGAACGCGCACCCGAAAAAGAAATACCAAAGCGGGTATCGATACCCCGCTTTCTCACAATATCGTCCAGCGTCAGTCCGCCCCGAAAATCCTCAGCCATGTCAGGAAATTCTTTTTGTACCTCTGCCCCAACCTTTATGGCCCGAAGTATAGCTGCTTTTTGTGAGTCGCTGAGTTCAGCCTCAAAGATGCCCTCGGGAATTACATCTGAGGTCTCCGGCGCGCTCGCTCGTTTTGGTTCGTATTTTTCAACTCCCATACTGTGATACTTGCATACGCGAACCGGCATTCCGACACGGTACTCGCTGAGGCTACAAAAGCAGCTCCTTGAGATAGTCGGCGAGTTCCGATGTAGCCACACGTTTCTGCTTTCCCGTATCGCGGTCGCGGACAGTTACAGTTTGATCTTTTTCAAGAGTATCAAAATCAATAGTAATGCAAAATGGCGTACCGATTTCGTCCTGCCGGCGATAGCGCTTGCCAATATTGCCGTTGTCATCAAACATCACTGCTCCGAACTCGGATTTGAGCATTTTGTAGACCTCCCTCGCCTTTTCCACGAGCTGGGGCTTATTTTTGAGAAGTGGAAACACGGCAATTTTTACGGGGGCAACGGCGGGTTTAAACTTGAGGTATGTCCGCACTTCCCCATTCATTTCATCTTCGGTGTAGGCGGAAAGCAGGACAGCAAGGATGCTTCGACCGACACCGAGCGAAGGCTCAATGACATGCGGAATAAACGGCCCGTCAATGTCTTCATCCAAAAACTTCTGACTCACCCCGCTCGCGTTTTCGTGATTGCGAAGGTCATAGTCGGTGCGGTACGCGAGACCGTAAAGTTCCTTCCGGCCGAAGGGAAAATCAAATTCAAAATCAATGGTGCGCTTTGAGTAATGCGCGCGGTCACCATCCGCCACCTCAAGTTCGGAAACTTTACCCGCATCAATGCCTATAGCCGTAACAAACTTCAAGACTTCTGTTCGCCACATTTCAAACGCCGGCTTCCAGTCGCCCTCTTTCACAAAATATTCAACTTCCATCTGCTCAAGTTCCCGTACACGGAAAAGAAAATCACGCGGGGCAATCTCGTTCCTGAACGCCTTCCCTATCTGCGCGATGCCGAAGGGTAATTTCGGATGAAACGAGTCAAGAATATTTTTGAAGTTGGTGAAAATACCCTGCGCAGTTTCGGGACGAAGGTACGCGACCGAAGAAGCGTCTTCGGATGCGCCGACATTTGTTTTGAGCATCATATTAAATTGTCGTGAGGCTCCAAGCTTTCCGCCACATTCGGGACAAAGGTCAGACCTCTTTCCCG
>CAYHOU010000178.1:0-1717 GCA_964358195.1 uncultured Candidatus Saccharibacteria bacterium
AATTGAGGGGAATATCATAAATGGATTCCACATCGGGCGCGGAAACAATACTGCCCTTCGCGAGTCCACACATATACTCCAGTTTTTCCTTGCGCTTTTCGTCTATCGCGATGGAGGACCGAGCAAGCACCATATCGGGGTGAAGTCCCGAGCCATTGAGAAAACGTACGGCGTGTTGGGTCGGCTTTGTTTTGAGCTCATTTCCTCCCACACCGAGCGCGGGGATGAAGCTCACGAGAACGAGCAGGGTATCCTCGGGCTGTTCAAATTTCATTGTCCGAACCGCTTCAAGGAAGAGGATATTCTGGTAGTCGCCAACCGTTCCCCCGACTTCAATAATGACGACACTTGCATCGGCCTCTTCCCCCGCCTTTTTGATTTGCTCAATCGCGGCAAGCGGAATATCGGGAACCACGTTCACGCACTTTCCTTTATATTCAAGATTCCGCTCTTTCTCTATGACCCTTTGGTAAATACTCCCCGTGGTCATATAGTTGGTGCGCGTGAGGTCGGCACCCATAAAGCGCTCGTAATTCCCCATATCCTGGTCGCACTCCATTCCGTCATCCAAGACAAACACCTCGCCGTGTTCGGTGGGATTCATCGTCCCCGCGTCTACATTGACGTACGGGTCAATCTTCATGGCGGTTACCTTGAGGCCTTTGCCCTGCAGAATGGCACCGATGGAAGCGGTGGCGACTCCCTTGCCGACGCTGGACATGACGCCGCCTACGACGAATATGTACTTACGATTTTTAGTTAGTTCCGACATGACATTTTGAATAGTCCGAACGTAATTCAACACATAAAATATCGAATACCTAATTTCGAATTTCGAAAAATATCTAACTCAAGAAAAGAAAAATAAAAATTCATGGATTCTGCATTTTTGTTTATTTCTTCTTCGGTATTCGGTATTTTTCGATATTAGGTATTCGAAATTCGAAATTATACATTGAGGTATCTCCGCACCGCAAGAAAACTTGATAGAGCTCCGAGGACAACTCCCGAGCCTGCGATAATGAGGAAAAATTCACCGAAATGCGCGAGGTAATACCGGAAGAGGTTGAGCCCGCTGAAGAACGCCTCCGTTGAATCCCCCAGATAATACGTGAGCGGATACAAGAGAGCAAGTGTGAGAAGCGCGGAGACCACCCCATAGAGAATACCCGATATTACAAACGGACCTCTAATGTACTTATTACTCGCACCCACAAGCCTCATTACGCCGATTTCTTCCCGCGAGGTATAAATCGCGAGCCGAATGGTGTTGAACGCGATACTGATTGAGACAATGACGAGGAGGAACGCGACCGCCATTCCCATACGTTCGGCCGCGCGAATAATCCCGCTTAACTTGTCTATGGCCGCTTTGTTGTCGTAATAATTAACCTCGTCAATGATAGACCGGGTTCCGCTGGAAAGCGCCGAATCGCCTTTTAGAAAAGTGGCGATACTCTCATACTGCGATGGCTCTTTCGCGCGTATATTGAGCACCGCTCCCAGCGGATTATCGGGAAGCTCTTGTAGGGCCTGTAGTGTCAGCTCATCGCGCTCGTGGCGTTTTTTGAAATTCTGGAGTGCCTCCTCTCGAGAAATATAGTCCACACTTCTCACTTCGGGGAGCGTGCGGAGCGAACCCGCGAGAGCGAGAATATCCGCCTCCTTCGCGCTCCCGATGAAATAGACATTCACGTCAACCTTACTCTTCAAGTCT
>CAYHOU010000179.1:0-1695 GCA_964358195.1 uncultured Candidatus Saccharibacteria bacterium
CTCCCCTCAGGCAGGGGAGCTGGGGAATCCAGTCTCTTGTATAAAAAAAACGAAGCTCAGAGTTTGTGACTCTGAGCTAAGTGTGTTGAAAGAACTGTTTTCGCGGGTTTCCTTGTTATCCCGCTTGAATGAATCGGAATCAGTTGGCTAGTGCCAGCTTTGTTTTCAATTCATCGAGGGTGACTACGGTCCGAAGCGGTTTTGCCGGCGCGGCAGAGGTTGCCCCCTGCGTAATCGCCTTCGGCGGGTTCGGTTGTGCCGAGACCGCTTTCTGCGATATGCGCGTTCGCCGATTGAGTTGCCGTTGTCGGCGCATCCGGAGTCGGTACGTCCTCCGCGTCTCCAACCCGCGCGCTTCCCGCCACGTATCAACTCGCCGACGGTCAAACGCGTGCCGAGCAATATCAATGAACGTGTCGGTGCTGATTTGCGAGATTCTCTTTCTCGGGTGCGTGGGACTCCCATTCATGAGTTGCTGCGCAACTCTGTGGAAATACCAGTTGTCAGCGAGAGGATGTTCTCCATCTCGCCCCAACTCATGCCACGAAGCCGCTCGCTTATCTTGAAGCTCCAGCCACCTTACCATGCGGGTAAAGTCCACGAGATGGAGCCCTCGCACGTATGAATTGACGAACGCTGCCGTTTGGTTTTGCGAGTTGCGGATGATAACGACGTCCGCCCCCGAAAGCCGTGCGGCAAGTTGCATATTCATACTGTCCGATTTGCAGACGAAGAGCTGGAGTTTCCGCTTCTTGCCTTTGGCAAAGGCAGGGATTTCGTACCAGCATTTCTTCTCCGCGCGCATCTGTTCGCAAAACCCGAGGCATTTCACCAGCTCAATCTGGTCGGCATAAAGGTGGTCAAGAGCGAACCTGACCCACTCCACGACGTCTTCGGGGGTGAATACCTTGGAACATCGGTGCATGGCTTCTACGATGAACGAAAGCTCGAAGATGTAGTCTTTCTCCGGGTCGGGATTCATCTCGAGTTTCCGCCTGCGCTCCATACTTGCTTCAAGGTGTTTCCGGAGGTTGGCGAGAGCCTTCGTTTCCACCTCCGTTTTTGGATTGAAGTGACCTTTTTGCACCAGCGCTTCGAAGATTTCCACAAGGGTCTTCTCGTTGGCAGCAGGCCCGTACGTGTAGTACAGGTAGTGATGAATGCACTTCAGCGCCTTCTTGCACCATACCCAGATGAAACTATCGGCATTTTTCAAGCGCCGATTGTACACCTTGGTAATGGCGGGGAGCTCGGTAACTTTGACACCGGGTTTGGTGTCACACCGAAGCGCCTCCTTCACAATCCGCATGACGGTCTTGTCATGCGTGAGGCCGAGGTCTTGTGCCACCAAAAGTGCGCAACATGTTTTCTCGCGCTCTTTAGTATTGTGTTCGTCGTAGCGACCATGGCCACACCCGAACGGCACCTTACCATCAGCATCAAACGCCGCATCACCTCGTGGAGCAAGGTCAAGGACGAATTCCACGCGCGTCTTCGCTGCCCCCGGAAAGAGTCTCTCTCCGCCCATTTGCCAAAAATAAATGGCAACGTGTTCGTCGGTGTGAGCGCCCACATGCGTGAGCGCCTCAGTGACCGGCACTGGGATTCGTGGTTGGGCAGGGACGGGAACAGGAACCGCAGTATTTGTAGTTGTCATAACCAGATTTTCTGGAAAGAGGCTGCATTTTGTTGTTA
>CAYHOU010000180.1:0-1692 GCA_964358195.1 uncultured Candidatus Saccharibacteria bacterium
CCCCCGCCCGTCTCCTCTCCGTGCACGGACAGTGCGTGACGGGGGACACACGGCTGCGAAGACGCCGCCGTCGCGGAAAAAGGTCTGACCTTGCAGATTCCCAAGGTCAGACCTTGGGGAGCGACGACGACTACCTCTACGACGAAGTGCAGATTAAAGATGTCAAAGAAGGGGACGAAATCGCCTCGCTTGACGAACATACAGGCAGGCTCGTTTGGAGCAGGGTGAACGCGCTTATGGATATGGGCGAGAAGCCGATTTACAAGCTCACCACCGCGAGCGGCAAGACCATCAGGACGACGGGGAATCATCCGTACTTGGTCAAGTCGGAGGCCAGTCCCGCGCAACTGCAAAAAACGAAACCGCGCGTCGGTGTGTTCGTGGACGAAGCGAATCTCTATTGGGGAGGAAAACGTAGCGGATGGCGCACCAACGTGGCGGCGCTTAAACGAGTACTCTCCGAGGTTTTTGATATACATCTCTTCAACATATATCTTGCCCTGCCCGATAAAACGAATGACCCGACAGGATATGCAAAAACCTCGCGCCACCTCGCGCTCTGGTTGAAAGATGAAATTACGGTGATAACCAAGCCGCTCAAGTATCTGCCGGACGGCGGTAAGAAAGGCAATGTTGACATAGAAATAACGCTGGATGTGGTACGGAATCTAGGC
Source organism: uncultured Candidatus Saccharibacteria bacterium (assembly GCA_964358195.1). GTDB lineage: Bacteria > Patescibacteriota > Minisyncoccia > Phycocordibacterales > UBA10002 > UBA10002. Next base: position 675 of record CAYHOU010000180.1, read on the forward strand.
GCGCTGGACGCAGTCCTCATTGTTTCCGGTGACAGCGACTTTCTGGAGTTATGGAAGTATGTATTTCAAGAACACAGCAAGTCGCTCATGTTCTTAAGTTATGAATCGGTGCTTGCGTATGAACTCAAGCAGAAACGCTATCTTACTTTGGAAAAACTCCGCCAATGGATTGAGGAGAGGAAAACACAAAACAATACTCCCGAGCTTTCGCCCGGGAGAATATCACGCTCCATCTTAGCAAAACTCGCGAAGTTGTCAAGTACTCCGGTGGATAGGGCGGCGACACTGAAAGACGGCCGATGGACCAAAGCGGCGGAGATTAGCGAAGGCGCAGAGATAGCCGTCGCGCCTTCTTATTCTCCCTTTACAAAAGGGAGCACACGCGAAGCGGGAGGGATTTATTCTCCCTCTGGAAACGCAGTCTGGGACACCGTCGTAAAAATTGAACGCTTGCCCGCCGAGCAAGTGTACGACATAGAGGTAGAAGGCACCCACAACTTTGTCGCCGGGCATTATGTCAATCGCCGCATGGGCGAGCCGCTTTCTCCCCAAGCGGAAGAGAAGTATGTGTCGTGGATGAAAGAGAACAAAAACACCGCCCTGTTGAGCGATGTTTCTGTTTCGCGCCCCGCCGAGTACAAGTACTGGGGGACCAAACTTGTCATACCGGATAGTATACACAGCCCTCGAAAGTTGTCAATAAGTGCTGTGGATAACGAACATCTACAGCCGGTAGAGGGACTTGAACCCTCGGGGCGCAAAATGACAAATTTGGACCCGCACCTTGCTACCGGCTTGCGTACAGTATATCAAGATGAAATTATTTCAGCCATTGCATACCTAGGTTTTGACCCGCGCGACATTGAATTCGGTGGCATCATCGCCCACAACACGTACCTCTCCGGCAACACCTTTATCGGCGGCGACATTACCGCCACCTCCTCCACCATCACCTTCTCCGGACTCGGCACGAATATGCTCGCGTCAATCAACAACTCTGGCAATCTTGTCGCCACCT
>CAYHOU010000181.1:0-1655 GCA_964358195.1 uncultured Candidatus Saccharibacteria bacterium
TGGAGCTATTGACACCAAAACGCCGGTTTGCTACTCTTTACCCAAGTAAAGTCGCCTTAGGGGCGATTGGACCGAAGAAATCAATGCTATGGCGAAAAAACAGCGAAAAACAAAGACAAAATGGAATGTGAGCGACAGTAACGCTCTGGCGCTCGCGCGGGCGTTTCTCGCTATGAAAGATAGCGGAGAAATGAAGGCGTTTATGCGCGATTTGCTGACGGAGTCGGAAATCATTGAGTTTTCCAAGCGCTTTTACGCAGCGAGGGCTATTGCGGGAAGCACCCACTATAGCGCCATCGAGGAGGCCACCGGCCTTTCATCCCGCACGATTGCGCGGGTAAAGCAGTGGTACAAGCATGGTAAGGGGGGTTACAAACTCGCTATCAAGCGCTGGAAGCATCAGGTTTAGAGTCTTAATTCTCCCTATCTCCCCTAGTAAGGGGAGCACACGAGTCTTCGAGTGGTGGGGTGTTCACCCTCCAGTTTCGAGGACTCAACCGCCTCCATTACTGAGGAGGATACAACCCCCGTCCTCCCTGCCCGCCCTTCGGGAGCAGACGGGGCCGACTCGGACACCCCTAGTCTACGACTATTTCACTTTATTAAGGGGGATAAAAAAGAGAAAAATATGAAAACCAAACAATCACAATTTTATACTGCGTATCATCACAGCCGAGTAACTCTAGAGTCGGTCTGTGTTTGCCGTAGATACGCTTAACGAAGTAGATACACTTGACGAATAGTGCACACGAATAAAGAAAAGTAGCGCACACGAATTCAGTACACACAGACGGGCTCTCGAGTGGGAGCTTTTATTTTTAATCTTGCGTATGAAAATTCTCACCATAACCAGAAGTTCTATTCCGGCACTCCTTCGTGTCATTAGGAAGGCAAGAAGCACGAAAGCAAGTGTGGAGAAGCCGGTGGGAGACATTATTGCGGCCGTCAGGAAGGATGGGGATCGCACGCTTTTTGCTTTAACGGAAAGATTTGACGGGGTGTCTCTCGCTGCTTTACGCGTATCAAAAAATGAAATAGCGGCGGCATATCAAAAAGAAAGCCCCGATGTCATACGAGCTCTCAGGAAAGCAAAAAACGCTATCCAGAAATTTCAACGGTCTACGCTGATACAGGAGCGCAAGGTAGAGGCAACGAAAGGAGTGCAGGTATGGCGAGAGTTTCGGCCAATTGAACGAGTCGGCCTGTATGTTCCTGGAGGGAAAGCAATTTACCCGTCAACCGTTCTAATGCTCGGCATACCGGCGCGCATTGCCGGCTGCAAGGAAATAATTCTGTGCGTTCCTCCCGACAAAGAAGGCAACATACCTAGCGCGGTACTTGTGGCCGCGGACTTGTGCGGAATTACAAAGATTTTTAAAGTCGGGGGCGCTCAAGCGATAGCGGCCATGGCGTATGGTACAGAAACCATTCCGAAAGTTTCCAAGATATTCGGACCGGGCAATCAGTACGTTACTACTGCGAAAATGCTCGTATACGGTGAAGTGGATATTGATATGCCAGCAGGGCCTTCAGAAATACTTGTCTTTGCCGATACAACGGCCCGCGCCGATTGGGTTGCAGCTGATTTGCTCTCTCAACTTGAGCACAGCGAAGACGCACAGGCGATATTTATCACCACATCCCGAGAACTTGCT
>CAYHOU010000182.1:0-1649 GCA_964358195.1 uncultured Candidatus Saccharibacteria bacterium
GGGCGGGGGGTTTTGATTTTTTCAGCTGGGCTTCCAGTCTTTCTAATTATAGTGACAAATAAAAATAGCCAACGAACATTTCCTTTCGGATGCTCGCTGGCTATCTGATGAATAATCCTTAGTTTTTAAGCCACAAGAACCACAATGGATTCTTAAGCTTCCTACCTATTTCTTTTACTTTTTTTGGCAAAGCAGAAATAGTGTAAACTGACTTGGGGGTAGACTTCACCACCTTACGTTTTTTTCTTTTTTTCATAACTCAACGTAAGAAGCGATGAGACCCGTTCTCTCTAAATATATGAAAGTGCCACAAGAAGGTGGTCTCTCATACGAAGAAAACTGAAGAAGTTCTACTGTGCTTTGGTTATCGGGAAGGGATTGAAGGTCAATACGATTTATTTCGTGACCAACTCTCCCAGCGTGCAGAGTTTTTTTGATACGGATGGGAAAATGACCATCCGGCCAAAGTAACACTGCATAAGCACAAGCAGGGAATCTCTTCCAGTCTGGTTCTTGCGCCCATGCCCAGTCTTTCCCTTTTTTTCGTTGTTCTATTTGCCACGAACTACATGGCATCGGGTTAAATACTGCGACATCCATACCGTGAATGTCTGAGCATGTACCGAAACCCTGGCTTAGACCGAGATACACTAGTGTTTCATGCCAACCACTACTGCGCTCGTTCTTCCCCATTTTGAACGTGACATCACGCTTTTCAAACGCTTCGGGGAGCCAAGGAGAGGTGACAAACTCTTTGAGCGCCTCTATTGCCCTTCTTTGTTTCTGCATTACGAATCCCATATATTCTCCTTTGATTCATTTTTAACTTCTTTACGGCTTTCGAATGCGTGAATCAGTGCGTGTTGAACTGCCATCAGTCCGAACATCACAGCGACTCCCGCATCCCAGTTTGGTTTGTCACCAAACAATCTCGCTGTCATAGCAGCGGAGATCGCCGCACAAAAAACAAATATAAGATAGTTCACAATTTTCACTTTTTTCCTTTCTTTTTTGGCATCCAAGGCGTTATGAGTTTATACAACCTCTCAAGACATTCCTTGAGACAATGGCGCCAGACCATTAAATCCGGTTGCCTATTATCTCCCTTTAACGCAGCACCTTGCCTTCAACGCCCTGCGCTTGTGCGCAGGGTTCGGGTCGGCTTGCCACAGGGTCTAACGCCCTGTGGTCAAGGTGCTGGGTTTACAAGCTAGCCAATTGCTCGGCTTCTTCTTGGAGATAATCGAGGATTTCGGTCACGGTCGCCTTCTTCTTCGGGAATTTTTTTTCTCCCATAATTTTATTTTTTTTACCGATACCCGAAACGCTCGGGCTAGCGGTTGCACACTTTTCTCAAATGGGGTACTGAGTGAGGCGAACATATTGGGTACAAAAAAATATATGCCCAATATGTTCGCCTCAACCCAAGTAGAATTTTCAAAGAACGATACTAACCTACTAAAGAACAAAAAACAGCCCATTCGGGGCTGTTTTTTGTGTTTCATTCTTAAAAAAGTTTAATTTATGCAACGCAATAAGCAACCCCGACATATTTGGGTGTTCATCATCATTGTCACCGTATTTTGGTTGCCTTTTGGCAACTCGTCTTTGAGATTTGAACGATTGGGATATGATAGACGCATGAAAAA
>CAYHOU010000183.1:0-1631 GCA_964358195.1 uncultured Candidatus Saccharibacteria bacterium
GTAAGGGGGAATGACCCCAAATGCGCAAGTCCACTATAAGCAGTCTACGACTATTTCACTAAAACCTATCAGCTATAAACTATCATCATATGCAAACCGTCTCCTCCTTTTTAACTCAAATACAAGTCATACTGGACCGAGTCGTTCCGTTTATTGTCGGACTGGCCGTCTTTATCGTTATCTGGGGTATCTTCAACTACCTTACACACGCCGAAAACGAGGAAAAACGAGACGAAGCGAAAAAGTATATCCTCTGGGGCGTCATCGGCGTCTTCTGTATGCTTTCGGTGTGGGGCTTCGTGAACATTCTTTACAACAGCTTTACGCTTGAATGGCAGATAGACGGAAGCAAAATTCCGAAAGTGCCGAGGGTGGAAAGCGGAAACAATGGAAACTTCGGTGGCGGTAGCGGAGGCAATGGAAACTTCGGTGGCGGTGACGAAGGCTATGGATTGTACTATGACGAAAACGGTAATCGCGTCGGGAACTGAAACTTTCGAGACGCAAACGAATATGCATATTACCCGAATGAAGCCTGTACGACTTTTACACGCGAGCCTTCTTTGGTTTTTCGCACCGCTTGTCGCGCTCGCCGGGGATACTCCGCTCGTGGAAATCACCGACCCGCCCGCCGACGCGACCGACCTCGTCAATCGCATCAGCACCTTTATCCTTAACCCCGTCATTTATGTGCTGTTTGCCGCCGCTTTCGTGGTGTTTATCTGGGGTCTCGTACAGTTTGTGATGAATCTTGATAACGAAGAAGCCCGCGCGACGGGAGGGAAGCATATGCTGTGGGGAATTATCGGCATGGCTATAATGGTGGGCGTTCCGGGCATCGTGAATATCATTCAAAACACTATCGCTCAACTGGGAGGATGAGATGAGGAGCTTATAGCTTATAGTAATTAGCTTATAGACTAGACATAAAATCCGCCTGTCTGTCATTCCCTTGGAAAAGGGAATCCAGTATAATGGCGGTACTCCCTCAAACAACTATGCCTAAGACAACAAAGAAAATTACAACCGAACAATTAGCCGTTATGATAAAACGCGGATTTGACGAAACTGCCAAGAAGACTGACGTGGAAGCGAGTTTTGACGAGCTGGAAAGACGATTTGATGACAAATTAGAAACGGTAAAGAAAGAACTCAAGGAAGACATTGCTCACATTCAGAGTCTTCCCGCGAGTCTTGGTCGTCGTGTTGACCATTTGGAAGACGATGTGCGCCTTGTAAAAACGAAAGCGGGAATTCGTTAGCTATTTTTGCTAAAAGCTAGAACCTAGAATCTACTTTAGAGTTGGGGATAACCCCTATTTGCGCGGCGTAAGGATAGGTATATACTTAAAGGGATTTTGCATTATAAGGGTCGTTTTACTAATTTATTTATTAACTTTCATATATGAAGAAATTTGCAATCGCGGCATCCGCATACCTCTTGCCGTTTGCCGCATTCGCGGACACGACAAATGATAACATCGCGAACCTCATCGGCCAGATAAACGCGGTCATCAATACGATTATCCCGTTCCTCGTCGGACTCGCGGTGCTCATCATCATCTGGGGTGTCTTTAACTACATCTCGGGCGCGGGAGACGAAGAGAAGCGTGCGCAGGCCAAGCAGTACA
>CAYHOU010000184.1:0-1602 GCA_964358195.1 uncultured Candidatus Saccharibacteria bacterium
GAGGGCTTTAAGTGATGGCTGAAGACGAATATCTGGAAATTACGCCGAAAAACGTACGTTTACGAAAACAATATCTGACCGATATTGACCGCGCGAGGGCGAAAAGAAAGGACGTGAAGTAACCCGCGCTTTTCTCTCCCCCTCTTCAGAGGGGGAGAATAGAAGGGGGGGTGTCTTGCACCCCACCCAACCTCCCATCTAAAGAGGGGAGGAGGCAGAAGACTCCCGATTCACTCGCGTCAGCCCCCACACCGCGACAAGAAGCAAAACCATACCGGCAAGTTGCATCGGGGCAAGAAACACGCCGATGGTGGCGGCATTCACAATGACCGCGAGAAACGGAAATCCGAGTTCGGCGATACTCGCGATAGAGGCTTTGGTATGTGAAAGCCCGTGATAATACAGAAAGAGAGAAATAAAGCCGGACACTAGAGAGACAATTATCAAAAACAGAATGTCCTTAGGCGTAAGCGCTTGAATTGAATCGGCGATATTTTTCGGCGTATTCCATACCATAAGAAAGATAAACGCGGTAAGGAGGCGAAGCGAGGCGACTGTTTTGAAGCTTACCGTGGCGAGAATGCCGCGCCCGAGAACAGTCCCCGCGCCCCAAAGCGCGGCGGCTCCGAGCGCGCACAGCACGCCAATCGTATTCGGACTCCATACTTCTCCATTGTAGAGTTCGGGTTTGAGACCTGGGAACGAAACAATATATGCGCCGGCAAGCGCGAGAAGCGCCCACGACCAAAAACGCTTTCCCGTCCGTTCGCCGAGAAAGATGGCGGCAAGGCTAATCGCGATAAGTGGTTGCAGTTTTTGAAGGACTATGGCAACGGAAGGATTGACGTACGAAAACGCCTGCGTAAAGAGTATCGTTGCGAAGGCGGAAGCTCCGATTCCGATACCAAGAAGCGTAAGCCACTGTTTCCAGTTAAGGCTTCTGATTTCCTGCCAGTTCAGGAAAATAAATGGCAAGATGATAAGCGTATTGATGAAGTGCTCAACAAGAACGATAAAGCTGGGGGAGAGGGTTTGCGCCAAATGAAACCGAAATGGCGCGTCGCTCGCCCACAGCATCGCGGCGATGAAGATTAAAAAAGGCCCCCATTTAGTCATTTTCTGTTCAAGATTTTGCATACGAACAATCATAGCACGTCAGTATTGACACCACTCTCTGTTGGGGATAGGGTTGAGTTTAGCCTTGTTCCTTGGAAAAGCAGAACAGGGGAGTGCAACCACAGCTAAAATGACGAATTCCTATGAAGAAATTTAGTGTCGTAATAACCGCTGAGCAGCTTCGCGAAGAATTGGTGAGAAAAAAAGGTCATCGTCACGAACGACCGACTACAGTGAGAGGAGAAGTTCACATTGATTTTGAAGATGATGACCTTGACATATTGGTACTCGAAAACCTGACCTTTATTGGAAAAGTCACGATTAAGCAGTTGACAGCGTCCATCAAAATTAAGGCAGCAAATTTTCTGGGTGGCATTATTCTCGAAGACCTCACCATCGGCGACATCTCAATCGTGGCGAGTACCGCGAAATCGATGTATTTCAGACATTGCGTATTTGGGGTCGCTTCACTGCGGTCAGTTAAGG
>CAYHOU010000185.1:0-1580 GCA_964358195.1 uncultured Candidatus Saccharibacteria bacterium
CTCGAAACCTCATCGGGACCACTCGGCTCCGGCCTCTCGCAAGCGGTTGGCATGGCGCTCGCGGAGCGCATAGATGCAGGACGTTCCTACAAAAAATGGATTTGGGCATTACTCTCTGACGGGGAACTAAACGAGGGTAATAGCTGGGAAGGCGCGATGCTCGCGGGGAAAGAAAAGCTGGGTAATCTCATTGCGATAGTTGACCGCAACAATATCCAAATAGACGGCTTCACCGAGGACATCATGCCGCTTGAACCGCTTTCCGATAAATGGCAGGCCTTCAACTGGCACGTGATTGAGGTGAACGGCCACGACTTCCAAGACATCCACCGCGCGGTGGGTGAGGCGAAGGCCGAGTTTGATAAACCGTCAGTGATTATCGCCAATACCATTCCGGGGAAAGGCGTACCCGACTTTGAGCGCAAATACGAATGGCACGGCAAGCCCCCCAATAAAGAGGAAGGCGCAATGGCGCTGAAAGTTTTGCGTGAATTGGGAGAGGGCCTGAAAAAGCAGAGCGTCTAGCTTCTATGGAAATCTACTATTTTCACGACGATATAGCGACCTTTCTTGACTCGCTGGAGAAAAGTGCGCGGGCGAAAGTACAGCGGCTCGTGCGGCTACTCTCGGAGAAAGAGTATCGTCTTACGTTCCCCTGGAGCAGGAGACTTGAAAAAGACTTGTACGAATTGCGGGCACGAGGTGAGCAAAATGTACGGGTGTTTTATACTTTTTACAGAAACAAGGTCGTTCTCCTACATGTTGTTTCAAAGAAAACCCGGCAACTCGAGAGGCAAGACCTTGAAACCGCACGGACGCGGTTAGCCCTCTTGCGCGATAGATAGCATTTATGTTATCATGTACTTTATGAGAAAAGGAAAGACAAAGCTTATCCCGTTTGCGCGGCTGGAGCGCAAATGGTTGCAGGACCCCGAGTACAAAAAAGCGTACGATGATCTTGAGTTTGAATTTGAGATACTGAAGGCTATCATTCGCGCCCGAGCGCGACAGAAACTCACTCAGCGCGAGCTCGCGCGCAAAATTGGCGTGGCGCAGTCCGCGCTTGCGAGGTTTGAATCCGGCCGAACGAATCCCACGCTTTCTTTTTTGAAGAAGGTGACGGTGGGATTGGGATTGAAGTTGACAGTCAAGTAAGCAGATGGCACGATGGCGCTAGCCGTTTTACGAAAACTTGGTGAGGAACTCAAAAAGTAGAACATGAAATATATCTTTTACTTTTGGTGTAGGGGCAAGCCGCCGGAATAAGGAGGAAGGCGCGATGGCGCTGAAAGCATTACGAGGACTTGAGAAGAGGATAAAGACAGTTTGATTATCAATCAATAAAAAATATGACTGTAGAAAAAATGTCAAATGATGAATCAAGAGAATATCCAAACAAAAAATACGAAACACTTCGTCTCACCTTTGTCGGAGCGCAACGGGAAGATATTTCTGTTTCCCCAATTGAACATACTCGGCTGGCCGACCTCATGGTCGCCAATGTAAAGAAGAACAAACTTGATTCGGAAGGGTCGGCTCCCCTGTTGATTGGATTGCTTGAATTATTTAACGCGGCTAAG
>CAYHOU010000186.1:0-1557 GCA_964358195.1 uncultured Candidatus Saccharibacteria bacterium
CCGATGCCTACACGGCCGCCGAAGAATCACTCAACCGCTATGCCGACCCGTTTTTTCTGAACGATGATACGGCCACCCCGCACCTCACCTACTCATCGGGTATGCAGGAATCGTACGACGCGGAACAAAAACGGCTACTCGCGGGAAAGAGTATAGGTAACCTGCAAAAATCGGTACAGTCGGGCGCGGACACCCTTGCGGCGCTTCTTGGCGCGGTAACGGATCTTCGTGCGGTGCAAGATTTATTTATCACGCTTGGACTGACGCTCCGCGACAGAAGTTCTCTTGACGCGACGACACTCGCGGATTATCGCTCGCGCGTTACCTCCGCGCGAAGCGCGCTCGCGACCGCGCTTACTTCCGTGCAGACACAGGCGAATACGCTTCGTGATAACGAAGCGGAGCTTGACCGCGTGACACGCTCATTTGAACTCGCTCGGGCGAAGGCAACTCCGGAAACCGTTACGGGCGCGGAGCAAGAACTCGCGCAAGCGAAGGCGAAACTCTCCGGCGCGGAAGCTTCGCTTGAAAAGACGCTTATCCGAGCTCCGTTTCGCGGACAGATTGCTTCACAAAATGTTGAGGTGGGCGAAACGATACAGGCCGGAGCTATCATTATGGAATTCCTCGGAAGCGACGGGTACATCATAGAGGCGGATGTACCGGAGGCGGATGTGACAAAAATAGAGAAGGGGGCGAAAGCGGAAGTGACGCTAGACGCGTATGGAGAGACGGTTATCTTCCACGCGCGTCTTACGCTTATTGAGCCTGCCGCTACCGAAATTGACGGCGTTCCCACCTACAAGACGACATTCGTATTTGAAAAGAACGACCCGCTTCGCCAAGGCGTGAGCGAGGCGAGCCCCCGTTTACGCTCCGGACTTACTGCAAATATTTCAATCAAAAACATACTCAAATCGGACGCCATTACTGTATCGGCTCGGGCGATTATCGCTGAAAACGGTATATCCTTCGTTCAAAAAAGACTTCCGAATGGAACGACTGAAAAGACGACCGTAACAACCGGCATCCGCAACAATCGCGATGTGGAAATTATCACGGGTCTTAGCGAAGGAGATATCGTGGTGATACCAACCACAAAATAAATGTCTAGATTCTGTCATTCCCGCGGAGGCGGGAATCCAGTCAAAATCTGGATTCCCATTTTCACGGGAATGACAGCCCCTTATGACTTTAATCCAAACAAAAAATCTCTCCAAAACCTACCTTGATAACGGCGTCGCAACCGATGCACTGAAAGACGTAAGCCTCTCAATCAACGAAGGCGAATTCGTGGCGATTATGGGGCCAAGTGGCTCCGGCAAATCTACCCTCCTCCATATCCTCGGGTTTCTTGACCGTGAATCGGGAGGCGAGTACTTTTTCGCGGGTGAAAAATTTTCTTCGTTTCCCGACGAAAAGCTCGCGCAAATCAGGAATCAAAAACTGGGTTTCGTGTTTCAGTCGTTTAACCTTCTTCCGCATTTTACAGTACTTGAAAACGTGATGCTCCCACTCCTGTATTCCGGTGTTCCGGAATCACAGTGGCGAAAGAAA
>CAYHOU010000187.1:0-1520 GCA_964358195.1 uncultured Candidatus Saccharibacteria bacterium
ATGTACTCCTTTGTTTCCAACAGGGTAGCACACTAGTTACGCTTGATAAAGTCTGGTTGGCACCTTTTTAGGAGAACTTGTTGCTGTTGCACTTGGCAGGATTTATAACTCAATCAGCCCAAGGCTAATCGCTAGCGCACGATTTATTTCCCGAAGCGTTTCGGCGGGGACATTTCCGATTTTCTTGGCGAGCCGCGTCCTATCAGTCGTGCGGAGTTGGTTAAGCAGTACGATGGAGTTTTTGGGAAGGCCGGTTATGGCGGCAGCAATGGCAACTTCGGTTGGATAGAGTACCCGCCCATCTTCTTTTTGAGAAGTAACGGCGGCGACTATCGTAACGGGGCTGTAGCGATTTCCGATGTCATTTTGAATAACCATGGCAGGCCGCATCTTTTTGATTTCAGAGCCGATAGTTCGGTCAAAATTGACAAGGTATATCTCGCCGCGTTTCGGAAAGCCTTGCATATTAGAGGTCTAGAGCGAACCAATCTTCGGCAAGAGTGTGGTCGCGCTGTGCACGCCTCGTCGCTCCAGCACGAAGCAACTCTTTCGTAACAGTACGCCGTCTCTCTTTTAGGTAGAATTCTATTGCCTCTGCGATAAAGCGGCTTCGACTCCTCTCCGGCGAAACAGAACGAAGCCTCCGTAGCGTTTTGGCAGGAAGCGTGATATTCACCCTAGTATAGGTTTGTGAGTTTGATAGCGACATGAATCCATTATACACACTACGAGTGTGTAATGCAAGAAGCAGGCCACCTTTAGATATTTCCTCTATACTCTCGGAGCAGGTTTTTTAATGAAGTTCGGGTCAGCGTCTTTGATGGAAAGTTTGATGCGGCCGCGCTCCACGTCTATTTCTTTCACAACGACTGGGACTTTGTCCCCCACCTTGAGCACGGCTTCTACTCGGTCAATGCGGAATGGGGCGATTTCGGAAACGTGCACCATACCATCAGTATTCGCATTAAGCTCAACAAATGCGCCGAACTCGGCGATTTTTACCACCGTACCGGTGAGACGGTCTCCCGGTTTAAATTCATGCGTGAGTTCCTCTATCATCTTCGCGGCTTTGTCGGCGCTTCCCTCTTTGCCGGAGATGAAAATCGTGCCGTCTTCTTCAATATCAATCGCGTCTACGCCGCACTTCTCCTTAATACCGTTGATGGTTTTCCCTCCGCCGCCAATGACGAGGCCGATTTGGTCTTTCTTTACCTTCACAATCACAATCTTCGGAGCGAGCGGGGAAATATCAGGCCGCGGAGCGGCAATTTCTTTCGTGATGACATCCAAGATTTTGTAACGCGCCTGCTTCGCTTTCTCAAATGCTTCGGTAAGAATCGGAATCGGAATACCGTTTACTTTCACGTCCATCTGTACGGCGGTCACACCGGCCTTCGTTCCCGCGACTTTAAAGTCCATGTCGCCGTGATGGTCTTCGGGTCCCTGAATATCGGTGAGCACTTTGTATTCTTTCGGACTTCGCATCATGAGTCCCGACGCAATACCCGCGACCGGGGCGG